>CADEEA010000020.1 GCA_902826245.1 uncultured Alphaproteobacteria bacterium
GGCACGCAAGCCTTCGGCCGCATGTGCGCGTTCCACGGCCAGATGGGCATGTTCACGCGCGCGCTGACCTACATGCTGAGCCATGGCAGCGATGGCCTGCGCCAAGTCGCCGAAGACGCGGTGCTGAACGCGAACTATCTGCTCGCGCGCTTGAAGCCGCATTTCAACGCGCCGTTCGGCGATGGCCCGTGCATGCACGAAGCGCTCTTGGACGATTCCAGCATAAGACCCAAAGGCGTCGAGACCATCGACATGGCCAAGGCGCTGCTCGACGAGGGCTATCATCCTTTCACCACCTATTTTCCGCTGGTGGTGCACGGCGCCATGCTGATCGAGCCGACCGAAACCGAACCCAAGCGCGAACTCGACCGCTTCGCTGACGTCATGATTGCGTTGGCCGAGCGCGTAAACGCAGGGGAAGTGGCTTTCTTCAAGCAAGCGCCGAAGCTCGCGCCCATGCGCCGCTTGGATGACACGCGAGCCGCGCGGCAACCGAAACTGCGATGGCGGCGAGGGGATAACGGCGCGGATGAGGCCAAGCGCGCGGCGGAATGACCAGGCGTATTGATCTCATCGGCGTACCCACCGACGTGCATTCCTCGTTTCTGCGCGGCTGCGCGCAGGCGCCGCCGCTGATCCGCGCGGCGCTCTTCAGTCCGCACGGCAACGAGGCGAGCGAGCGGGGCTTGGAACTGGGCGCAGAGATTGATCTCAACGATTGCGGCGATCTTCCTCTCACCGAGGCACCCGGCGATGACGCTCTGATTGAGTCCGCGATCGCTCAATCGCTCAGATCTGACGCCACCCCGATCGCGCTCGGCGGCGATCACGCCATCACTTATCCGATCTTGCGCGCCATCCACGCCAAGAACGGCCCGGTCGACGTTCTCCACTTCGACGCGCATCCCGATCTCTATGACGAATATCTCGGCGACCGCCGCAGCCATGCCTCCCCATTCGCGCGCATCATGGAAGAGGGACTGGCCTCACGCCTGGTGCAGATCGGCATCCGCACGCTGAATAAACATCAACGCGAGCAGGTCGCGCGTTTTGGCGTCGAGATTGTTGAGATGAAGCATTTGGCGCACGCAGCAACGCTGGCGTTCAAGAGACCTCTTTACATCAGCATCGATCTCGACGCTATTGACCCCGCCTTTGCACCGGGCGTCTCTCATCATGAGCCAGGCGGGCTCACGCCTCGCGAAGTGATCAACAGGCTGCTGGCGTTAGACTGCCCGCTCGTCGGCGCGGACGTGGTCGAGTACAATCCTTCGCGCGATCTGAACGGCGTCACCGCAATCCTTGCCGCCAAATTGGTACGGGAATTGGCGGCGCTGGCAAGCATTGCCCACGCGCGCCGATGATCAACAAATTCTGAAATTCTGACCCGAAGCGCGGGCTCTAGCTGGCGCGTCGCAGTCGCCGCCCCGCTGCCGCCTCTCGCGCCGAAATCCATGCTTCTACCGCCGGCATGCGTTCGGAGGCTGTCTGCGCGCGCAGTCGGATGGTGGCGATCGCGGAATCGATGCTCGCGCGCGCACCTGGCGGGAATTCGCGGGCGTACGCCTCCAGTTCGGTGGCGACGTTCGGATCGGCGCTGCCTGAAGCGATTGCAGCCGGATACTCAAGACGTTGCAGCGGATCGAGCAGCGCCTCGATAGCGGCGCGGTTGTCCTTCAGAAAATCCCAGCCCAGCTGGGGGTGCTCGGCGGCCGCCGCCGCGATCACTTGCGTGCGCAATTGGCGTGGAATCTCCTCGCCAAGCGTGAGCTGCAGTGTGCGTGCCGCCAGCGCGGGGTCGCGCGCCCCTGCAAGGCGCACATAGAGGCGTCGTTGTTGAACGAAATCGCGCGCGGCGCGGGCGCGGGCGAGCATGGCTTCGTAGTCGTGCGTGTCGGCATTGTAAGCATAGACGCCGATGACGGCGTTGCTGATGCTGGCGGGTATGGCGCCTGAATCCAACCCGGCGGCGCGGGTGCGCCGGCGCGCTTCGGCGATGATTTCCGCATCGCCTAACGTTCCCAGCGCGCCTATCAATTGCGCGCGCAATAGCGTGTCGCCAGGCGCTTCGCCGGCGCGTGCGTCCCAACCCAACCTCGCCAGATGCGGGCCGAGCGCGCGGCGTGCGAAGGCCTCGACGGCTTGTCGACTGGGGCGGTCCTTGGCGTAGCCTGCGAGCGCCAGCAGGGAATTGGCGGTGTCGGACACGACCAGCGGATGCGCGTCCGGCGGCAATGCAGACATGAGGTCGAGATAATCGGTAAACGGAGCATCGCCCGAGCGCCCGAACGCCCAATAGTCCAGCAACAACCCAAGTTGATCCTCCGGCGCCAGCGTGGGCATCGAAGCGATCAGACGCGAGAGGTTGGTCCGATCATAGAGCACGCGGAAAAATCCGCTCTGCCCAGCGTTCACGAGGTAGGGAGCGCATGCAGGGCCAATCTCGATGTTTGCGTTCGCAGCGGCTGGCAATACGACTTCAATCGGCGCCGCTTCGAGCCTGCGGGCCACCATCGGTATGCTCCAGCGCTCCTCGGTGCGCGACGCTGCATCGAGAGCGAACCGCCGCTGGGTGATGTTGATGCGGGTGTTGGAAGGTTCGCGCGCGCAATCGGCGCCGGTGACGCTCAGCACGGGGAAACCCGCCTGCCCAGTGAATCCGCGCGCGATGTCGAGTATGGGTTGTCCAGAGGCTGCCTGCACCGCCGACCAGAGGTCCTCAGTTCGTGCGTTTCCATAAGTGTGTGCATTGACATAATCGCGCACGCCGTTTCGGAAGCGCTCTTCGCCGACATAGGCCTCGAGCATGCGAATGACGGCCAGCCCTTTTTCGTAAGTGATCGAGTCGAACGCCAGGTTCGCTTCGTCGATGGTGTTGACCGTTTGTACGATCGGGTGGGTTCCGGCGCGCGCGTCGATCGCCATCGCTGTAGCTGTGCCGTCGCTCATTTGCAGAAGCCAGGGTCGCCAATCGGGATGCACGGCTTCGGTGGCCTTGGCGGCCATCCATGAGGCGAAGCCCTCGTTGAGCCAGAGATCGTCCCACCAATCCATGGTAACTAGGTTGCCGAACCACTGGTGCGCAACTTCATGCGCGACGATGCCGAAAACACCCTGGCGCTCGGCCTCGCTCGAATGGGCGTCGACCAGCAGATATTGGTCGAAATAGAGTATAGCGCCCCAGTTTTCCATCGCCCCGAATCCGCCTGCGCCGGGCACACCGATCATGTCGAGCTTCGGCAGCGGGTAGGGGATGGCGAAATACTCCGTGAAATAGCGCAGCGATTGTTCGCCCGCGGCGAGCGCCTCGTGCGTGCGAGCGGTTTGGCCGCGCCGCACCACGACGCCCAGCTCGACGCCGTCGACGTCACGGGTCACCCGCTCGAAATCGCCAACGGCGAGGAACAACAAATAGCTCGCCATCGAAGGCGTGTCTGAGAATGTCGTCCGCGTCATGCCAGCGCCGGCATCGGCCCTACGCGCCACTGGCATGTTGGAAATCGCCATTTGGGCGCTTGGCGCGGTCACGCTCAGCGAAAACACGGCGCGCCGATTGGGTTGATCCCACATGGGCGCCAGTCGGCGTGCATCGCCGGGCTCGAACTGCGTTGCGAGCGCGTGTTTGGTTTGTCCGTCTGCGTCATAGGAGACGCGGAACAGGCCGTATGCTTCGTCGTAGATTTTTCCGGAATAGGCGACATGGATGACATGGCGGCCTGGGCGGAGCGGCCGGCGCGGCGTCAGCGTGAGCGTCTGGGCGGCTGAGTCTATCGTTACGCGCGCGGCGGCGCCATCGATCGTCGCTGCAGTCACCTCAAGGTCGAGCGCGTTCATGACTACGTTGGTGAGTGACGTGGTGGCCTCCACCTCGATGCGAGTCTGGCCGGAGAAGGTCGCAGCGTCGACACTTGGAACCACGGAAATCTCATAGCGCGAGGGGATCGCGCCCTCCTCGATCCATTGCCTCTGCGCGATCGCCGATGGCGTGGCGAGTAGAAGGCAAAGGCCCAACAGGGCTACGAACGGACGCAAGCGCATTGAGGACATCCCCGCAATTGGGCGCCGATCTGAAGCCGCGCTGAGGTTTCCGCAAGCCCATTTCTGCGAACCGACCAGAAAGCAAGGGCAACGACAGCCTCGCGTGACGCGGGGTGTCAGGGGCAGCGCTTACGCGCCGCGAAAAAAATCTACCCCACACCCCGCCTCCGGCGACGGCGCCGACAGAAACACAACCACGCGGACGCGGTTGTCCGCGTCATACCCGCCGAGACAACGGCGCACCTTTTTCGACGCGAACACCCGCGTCCGCGCCTCCGGTGGGGGGAGTTTTTCCGGCTCTTGAGCCAACAAGGAAGGCGCTTGGCTAGTCCGGTCGCAATAGCGCCTTCACGTCGACGGCCCAGTGGCCAACATAAGCTGGCCTGGGCTCGGGGTGCACGGCGCCGACGAGTGCGGTAGTGAAGCCAAGTTGATGCGCCGGCTCGAGATTGCGCAGCGTGTCTTCAACGAACAAAGCCCGCGACGGAGTGATGGCGCACGCCTCGACCAGGCGCCAGTATGCGTTTGGCTGCGGCTTCGGCGAGAATTCGGCGTCGCCGAGATCGAAGATCGCGTCGAAGATAGAGGAGAGCCCAAGCGCGGCCAGCGCGCGTTGCGCATGGCCGCCGCCGCCATTGGTGTGGATAAACTTGCGCCCCGGCAACGCGCCGATCAGCGCCGCGAGCTCAGGATCAGGCAGCAGCACGGAATAGTCCACGTCGTGTACATGCGCCATGAAATCGCGAGCATCGACGCCATGATGCATGGCCAGCCCCACGACCGTCGCGCCGTACAGGTGAAAATAGTGCTCACGCAGTTGCAGCGCTGTATCCGCGCTGACGCCAACGGCGCGAGCGATGTAGGCAGTCATGCGCTCGCCGATCGCGTCGTACAAAGTTGGCGCGGGATAGAGCGTGTTGTCGAGATCGAACACCCAATCGCAGATGTGCGCGAACGCGCCCGTCATCTTTGGGTTGGGCGGTCTTGGGTGGGCGCATTGCCTGGCGCGACGCCACGGGTCGATCCTTCACGGATTGGCGCGATGTCGGGCTCTCCCTGCGCGGCTGGCTGCAATTGCCGCGGCGCGACGCCTGGCTGCAGGAAATCACGCTCTTCGAAATCGACGACTAAGCCTTCGCGCCCGCGCGCGGAGATCGGCGTGAATAGATTCGCATTGTAGAAGCGCCCTTCGCAATTATCGCGCCCCAGCACAGCGAACCGCGCAAGACTGGTGCAGAACGGCTCACCGCCTGCGGCGAGCAGGCGAGGACCCTCCGGATTGTCGAGGCTCGCGTGGACGAAATACACTTCCTGGCTCAGCACTTCGTCGATTGTGCGCACGCAGCCGCCGGGGCTGAGCGGCCACCAGCCGCGGCTCTCCCAACCCTCGCCGCGCCGGCGCCCCACCGCCGCCCAAAGGCGCGAGCGGGTGCGGTTGCACAAGGTGAGACCCACTTGGTCGGCGCGGCGGCGCGCCGCGTTCTCCAGCGCATCGATCATCTGGTCTTCGTTGGCGTTCGGCGCCAAGCGCGCCGAAGTGCGAAATTGCGCCAGCGCCTGAGCGATGCGGCGAGGATCGACGCCGCGGCGGCCCTCGCGGATATCGTAGCCAGCGTCGGTCAGCAGCCTCTGGATGCCGGCCTGGCGAGCGCGCGTCAGCGTGTAAGGCTGCGCCTCCGCGAAAGAGGTCCGCCAGCTGTCGCGCTTATTGATCTGCACGCGGCGGAACCTGCGCTCCTCCAGGCCTTGCGCCGTGCAGGCCTCTGGATTCTCGATGGTGAAGGAGCGCGATGGATCGACGCAGATGCGGGCGTCGCCACCCCACTGTCGGCGCCCGCCGCGATGGGCAGGCGATGTGCGGGCGTAGAGATAGTGGGTGCCGCGTGCGAGCGGGGCGTTGACCGCGAGCCTGCATTCTCCGGGACGCAGTCGTGTCCAGCCTTGCACCACGATGGCGTTGCCATCGGGCCGCCCGGTTGCGGCGTCGAGCACGAAACTGGTTTCGTTGCAGACCTGCCAGCCATTGGCGCTGCGCCCCTGCGCGGCGGCGTCGCCCGCGAATGCGAGCAACGCCGCGAGCGCGACGATTGCAGCAGCAATGCCGGACCTAGTGAATAAGCGTGCCAGCGCCATGTTCGGTAAACAATTCCATGAGCAATACGTGGGGTGTGCGGCCGTCGAGGATGACCGCGGCTTCAACGCCGTTATCGAGAGCGGCTATGCAGGTTTCTAGTTTGGGGATCATGCCGCCGGTGGCGACGCCCGAGGCGATCGCATTCCGGGCGTCGGCAATACTCATTTCGCGGATCAATTCGCCGTCCTTGTCGAGTACGCCGGGGACGTCGGACAGGAGCAGGAAGCGCTTCGCAGACAATGCTTTCGCTATGGCGCCAGCGGCGGTGTCGGCGTTGATGTTGTAGGTGCGCCCGTCCGGCGTGACGCCAATCGGGGCGATAACCGGTACATAATCTTCCGGCGCGTTGATCAAGGCCTGGATCAAGGTCGGATCGATTGCGCTGGGTTCGCCGACGAAACCGAGATCGACGACTTGCTCGATCATAGAATCCGGATCCTTTCGCCTGCGAATCGCCTTCTCGACAATGATCAGCCCTGCATCCTTTCCGGACAGCCCAACCCCGCGCACGTCAGCTTCGCGGCCTGCGAAGGTGATCTGGTGGGCGAGCTCCTTATTGACGCTGCCCGACAGGACCATTTCCGCCACCTCCATGGTCTCGGTGTCGGTCACACGCAATCCGTCCACAAATTGAGATTTCACCCCGGCGCGCTCCAGCATGCGGCTAATCTGAGGGCCGCCCCCGTGCACCACCACCGGATGGATGCCCACGAGCTTCAACAGCACAATGTCTGCGGCGAATTTGCGGGCGGTTTCGGTGTCGCCCATGGCGTGGCCGCCATATTTCACCACTACCGTCTCGCGGTCGTAGATCTGAATAAAGGGCAAAGCCTCGGCCAGCGTCTTGGCTTTGGCCAAGCCGTCTTCCAGCGCCTTCAGGCGATCCTTGGGCGGGGGCTTCGTCACGGGGTTCGGTCTAGGGGGTCCGCAGGCTTACGCCAAGGCCGCGATTTCGGCGCGGAGCAGGTCGATGCCGGCGCCGGTCTCGGCCGAGGTGGGGATGATTTCCGGGTGTGCGGCCGGCCGTTTGGCGATGAGCTTGGCGGTGGCCGCAACCATGGCTTCAATTTCGGTCGGCTTGACCTTGTCGGCCTTGGTCAGCACGATCTGATAATTCACAGCCGCCTTGTCCAAGCCGTCCATGACATCGCTGTCATGCGGTTTCAGGCCGTGGCGGGAATCGACCAGCAGGATCACGCGCTTGAGGCTCGGGCGTCCGCGCAGGTAATCGCGCGTGAGCTTGGTCCAGCGCTCGATATCGGCCCGGCCGGCCTTGGCGTAGCCGTAGCCTGGCAGATCGACCAAACGCAGGCGATCGCCCATGCGGAAAAAATTGAGCTCGCGCGTGCGCCCGGGTTCCGTGGAGGCGCGCGCAAGCTTGAGCCGCCCTGTGAGCGCATTGATCAGGCTCGACTTGCCGACATTGGAGCGGCCCGCGAACGACACTTCCGGCACATCGGCCTCTGGCAGCTGCGCCATGTCGGCGACGCCAAGCTCAAACGCGATCGGCCCGGCGAAGAGGAGGCGGCCGGATTCCAAGGATTCGGCAGTCGGCAGTCGGCAATCGGCAGTCGGCACTTAGTGCTCACTCTGTTGCAGCGATCGAATTAAGCCGTGCAGCATCTTTCCCACCACCTCGCACTGGCCGAGCAGATCATCTGCGCTGCCAACATTTGTGAGCACCCGTTGCGAAAGCAGCGCGTGCGTCTCCACTTCCTTGCAGGAACCCTGAGCGATCCGCAGGAACTGCACATACGAACCCTTGTTCTCTCGCCCATATCCTTCCGCGATGTTGGCGGGTACGGAGGCGCCGGCGCGGCGTATTTGGGCGGTCAAGCCAAATATCTCATCACGAGGAAACGGCGCCGTGTAACGGTAGCAGTGCTCGGCGAGATTCATAGCCTCACGCCAAACCCGCAGGTCGCGATAGGACTTGATTTCACCCTCATCCATGAGAGCCCCCTCCGACTGCCGACTGCCGACTGCCGACTGCCGACTGCCGACTGCAGCTATTCCGCCGCCGCAGCGCCTACGCGCCGCTTCGCTAGAAATTTATCGAACTGGGTCTCCACGCCTTGCCTGCGCATGATCACATATTGCTGGATGAGCGAAAGAATGTTCGACCAGGTCCAATAGATCACCAACCCCGCCGCAAAGCCCGCGAACATGAAGGTGAACAACACCGGCAGCCAGCGGAAGATCATCGCTTGCGTCGCGTCGGCCGGCGGCGGCGAGAGCGCCTGCAGCGCCCACATGGTGACGCCGTAGAGAATTGGCCACGCGCCCAAAGCGAGCATTCCCCCGATCAGCGGCAACGAAGTTGGATCGAAGGGCAGAAGATTGAACAGGTTAAAGATCGTGGTGGGGTCCTTCGCCGAGAGATCGTTGATCCAGCCAAAGAACGGCGCGTGGCGCATTTCGATGGTGTTGGTCAGCACTTTGTAGAGCGCGTAAAACACCGGAATCTGCAGCAAAATCGGCACGCAGCCGGAAACCGGATTGACCTTCTCGGATTGATAGAGCTTCAGCGTTTCCTGCTGCTGGCGCTGTTTGTCGGCGGCGAAGCGTTCCTGGATTTCCTTCATCTTCGGCTGCAGGCCCCGCATCTTCGCCATCTCCTTCATGGAGTGGAACACGATCGGGAACATCAAGAGCTTGATCACGATCGTGGTCAGCAGGATGCCGATGCCGAAGCTGCCTGCCCATTTCGCCAGCGGATTCATGATCCACAAGAAATACGGCCGCGTCAGGAACCAGAAATTCCCCCAGTCAACTGCGTCATCGAAGCGGGGAATGGCGAGTTCGCTCTGGTAGCGCCGGAGCACATCGACCTGCTTGGCGCCCGCGAAAATGTGCTGCGAATAGGTCACTTCGCCGCCGGCCGCAGCTTCATGCCAAGCGCCTCGGTAAGCGGCGCGGAAATCGGTGGAATCCTGGTCGATGCGGCTGTTGAAATAGGGCGAAACGGTTTCCGCCTGATCCGGTATGATCGCGGTCAGCCAGTAATGATCGGTGACGCCAAACCATCCGCCTTGGCCCTGCTGCTCCACTATCCTTTGGTCCGGCCCAACCCGTCCATTGACGCGCTCGCGAGCGTGCTTGGTGGCACTCTCGAACGTTGCCGCTTGGCGGGTGTTGTTGGGGCCGAAAAAACCCAACAAACCCTGATGCACGATCTGGTTGGGCACATAATTGGGCGGCAGTCCTTCGCGGCGCACCACGCCAAGAGGACGCACCGCTATGCTCGCGTCG
The DNA here is from genome assembly GCA_902826245.1 of uncultured Alphaproteobacteria bacterium. Taxonomy (GTDB): domain Bacteria; phylum Pseudomonadota; class Alphaproteobacteria; order Caulobacterales; family Aquidulcibacteraceae; genus Vitreimonas. The sequence continues at coordinate 9,425 of CADEEA010000020.1, forward strand.
GTGTCGTTGCGGACAATGTCGCGCAGCGAGATCATGAAGTCATTGTCGATGCTGATCGTGCGCTCAATGCGCAGTCCGGGCGCTGGCGTGAGCGTCAGCGTGACCGGGCTTTCCGGCGTCAGCCGTGCGCCAGCAGGCGCTGCCCACTCGCTTGCATCACTCGCAAGCGTGGTTGCGTCCTCGCCTTGGCGTAATTCCCAGCCGAAGAAAGCGTCGTGCGAGTGCGCCGCGCCGTAGGGCGACAGCAGCGTCACTTCCGGACTATCGCGGTCGATGGTCAGGCGATGGTTCTTGAGATTGAGATCATCGAAGCGTCCTCCGACCAGCGCGATGGAGCCGTCGAGTTGGGGGCTGTCGATGGCGACGCGCCCCGAAGCTGTGCTGGCGAGGACCTGCTCGCGTGTGGCCGTCGGCGCAGGGCTTGGCGCGGGTGCGGCGCTTTGGCCGGCTTCGGCAGCCGGCGCTTGCGTCTCCACCTGCGCCTTATCCTGCGCGGCCATCCGCTCGCGTTGGCGGGGGGCGTCGTAGAGGAACGACCAGACCACCATGATCGCCACGGAGATCAACGTGGCGAGGATGAGGTTGCGCATCTCGTTCGGGGCGCCGCCGGATTGCATGATTAATCGCTTTCGTTAGATGAATTTGACGGGGGGGCGGGCGTCTTGCTGCGCGCGCCCTCGGCCCGATCCAATTGGGCGGCGAGCCTTATCAGCGCGTTTCTGAGATCGTCAAGCAATGCCTCCCAGGGCGCGTCCGCAGTGCCGGCGCGCGCGACCAGCACATAATCGCTCCCCGGGGCGCCCAAAAGGGGCAGCAGCTGGCGCGCGGCCTCACGCAGCCGGCGTTTGGCCCGGTTGCGCACCACGGCGCCCCCCACTTTGGCGCTGGCGGTGAAACCGACGCCAATCTCGCCGGCTTCGTCCCGGCGGCGGGCCTCGACCATAACGTTCGGCCGCGCCGCACGCACTCCGGCGCGCACGCGCAGAAACTGCGCCCGCTTGGTCAGGCGCTGCAAGATCACGGCTTGGGTCATGGGAGCTGGCCTTTCGCCAGCCGGGTTACGCCGATAGGCGCTTGCGGCCTTTGGCGCGGCGGCGCGCCAGCACCTTCTGGCCGCCCGCGGTGGCCATACGGGAGCGGAAACCGTGGCGGCGCTTCCGCACGAGGCGGCTGGGTTGATAGGTGCGCTTGGTGCTCACGGGAACAAACTCTGCAAATCTGCGTGAAACGAGGCGCGGGGGTTACCTGAAAGCCTTATCAGCGTCAAGGCGACAGGATAGGGCTTGTGCCTCATGGCCGAGCCGCCCGCTCCACTCAATCCGACGCTGTTCTTCGAGCGGGGGCGCGCCTTTGCCGAGAGCTTGGCCGGCCGGCTATTGGCGCTAACCGCCATCGCGGTCCTGGCGGGGGAGGCGCTGATTTTCGCTCCCGCCTTGGCCGGCTTTCACGAAAACTGGCTGCGGGAAAGGATGAACCTCTCCCAGGTAGCCGCACTCACTCTGGAAGACACCCCCGAACAGGACATCGGCGCGCCATTGCTGGACGAATTGCTGATCAACGCCGGGGTGCAGCGGGCGGCGCTGGAGCGTCAAGGCGAGCGCGTATTGCTGCTGGAAGCCCCGAATGCTCCCGCGCCGGGAGCGTTCGTCACTTATGACTACATCGCCGCGAAGGGCTTGCAGCCGATGTATTGGGCGTTCGAGAGCTTGTTTGCGTCGCCAGGGCGCACGCTGCTGGTGCGGGCGCGGCCGCGGTTCGAGACTGGCGAGTTCATCGAAATCGTGCTCGACGAGGCGCCGCTGAAGCGCGCGCTCGGCGTCTTCGCCGAGCGGTTCGCGCGGGTCTCGATGCTGATCCTGATGGCGATCGGCGCGCTCATGTATCTGACGCTGACGGCGGCGTTCGTGCGCCCGATGTACGAACTTACCCGCGCCATCGAACGCTTCCGCGACAAACCGGAGGATGTTTCGATCGCGTTTCCTCGCAGCGCACGCCGCGACGAGATCGGCAGGGCTCAGCGGGCCGCGGCGGACATGGCTGAGCAGGTGCGCATGGCGCTTAAGCAGAAAGACCGGCTCGCAGCGCTCGGCGCGGCGGTCGCGCGTATTGGCCACGATCTCAGAAACATGCTGTCGACGGCGCAATTGGTGGCTGATCGCTTGGCGCAATCGGAGGACCCCACCGTACGTCAGCTGGCGCCGCGCCTGGAGCGCACCATCGATCGCGCCGCAGGCTTGGCGACTTCGACGCTCAAATATGGTCGTGTCGATGAAACGCCCCCGGTGCTGGGCAGGGTCACAGTCTCGGACGCCGCCGAGGAGGCCGCCGCCGATGCGTTGATCGCGTTCCCTGGAATTGACTACAAGCCCGATATTGAGCTGGGCTTAGTCTGCATCGCTGACGCCGATCAATTACATCGCGTGCTGGTCAATCTGATCCGCAACGCCGGGCACGCGATGGCAAGCGCAACCGAGAAAGCAGTCACCGTGCGCGCTATGGCTGTGGACGGGCGCGCCGAGATTGACGTCATCGACCATGGATCCGGGGTGCGCGAGAGCTTGCGCCCGCGCCTGTTCGAGCCGTTCGTATCGGCGGCGCCAGAGGCCGGAGGGGTAGGGCTTGGCCTTGCGATCGCGCGCGAGCTCACGCGCGCCATGGGCGGGGAGCTCGAACTCGTGCGCACTGGCGCGGCGGGCTCGACATTCCGCGTCACGCTGCCGGCCGGTTAGCGCTTCGATTGATCAGCACGGCTAGGAACAGAGCGGGGCCGTCGTGCGCTGTCCAGGCGTGGCTGGTTCCGCGTTGGATAACGACCTGGCCAGGCTTGAGCCTGGTTTCCGTGTTGTCGAGAATGAGCGACGCCTCGCCCGAAATCAGGCAGATCACATCCAGGGTCTCGGTCTGGTGCATGGCGGGGTGGCGCTCCTGGTCGCGCAATTCGTGCTCGGCGCCGAACTGGCGGAACCGTTCGCGCGCTGCGGCCTTGATCGATTCGGCAGGCGCGCCGGCGGGCGGCGGTTCGATGACGAACCAGCGCACCTTCACCTTGCCATCGCCCGGCGCAAGGATGGAGTTCGCCTCGCCGAGATCGACGCCGCTTTGCCTATCGAACGCGCCGGCGAAAGCCTCGTGCCAAATCTCGTACAAGCCGCCGAGTCCCGGTGCGCCCATCTCCCCCGATGGCGGCCCGTCAACAACGATAAGCGAGCGCCCGTTGTCGTTTTCGCCAGTAATGACGCGGCGCATGGCTTCGGCAAAGGCGGCGTGCGGCACCTCAGTTCGCCCGCTTGCTATGGTGCGGGCTGTCGAGCGCAAAGGCCGGCACGGCAATGTCGAACCCGGTTCCGTCGCCGACGCGTTGCATCGAGTATGCGCCAACCATCATGCCCGACGGCGCCGCCAGCGGCGCCGCGCTGGTGTAGCGAAAACTCCCGCCCGGCTCGATGATGGGTTGCTCGCCTACGACGCCTGGGCCTCGCACCTCCTGGGTCAGGCCGTTCTCGTCCGTGATCCGCCAGAAACGCGACAGCAATTTTACCGGCTCGGCGCCGCGATTTTCGATCTCAATCGTGTAGGCCCAGACATAGCGGCTCTTCTCCGGCGCCGATTCCTCGGGCAGGAAGCGCGGCGCAACCCGAACCATGACGCTGGCAGTCTCTTGTTCGAACATAGGGCGAGCCTAGACAAATCCGGCGACCCAAGCCAGGGGAAGGCATGACCACCGCCCACGGCGTTCTTTCCGACAGCGAATTGAAGCGCGCCATCGCCCAGGGCTGGATTGGCGCTGACGCGCCTTTCCTGGACGATCAGCTGCAGCCCGCAAGCCTTGACCTGCGCCTCGGGGAAACTGCGTATCGGCTGCGCGCGAGCTTCTTGCCCGGAGCGGGCGCGAAAGTCGCTGACCGCCTCGACGAGGAATTGGTCATGCACAGGATCGACCTCAGGGGCGGCGCGGTTCTGGAAACCGGTTGCGTCTACCTCGTGCAAGTGCAGGAGGAATTCACGCTGCCGCCACACATCCACGGCGCGGCCAATCCGAAAAGCTCCACGGGCCGCATCGACGTTTTCACCCGATTGATCGCTGACGGCGCGCAATCCTTCGACCACATTCCGATGGGCTATCACGGCCCGCTCTGGGCCGAGATCAGCCCGTGCACATTCTCGGTGCTGGTGCGCACTGGCGCGCGACTCTCCCAAGCGCGGCTGCGGCGCGGGCCGCCCCATCCCAAGCGCGAGATCGATTTCACGATGGATCTTTCGCTCGAGGGTCCGGTAGGATTTCGCGCCAAACGCCATTCGGGCGTCATCGATGTGGACCGCATCGGCGGCTACGACCCGCGCGATTTCTGGGAGCCGCTCGATGCACGGCGCGGCCGTGTCGTGCTTGAGCCCGGCCAGTTCTACATTTTCGCGTCGAAGGAAAATGTGCTGATCCCGCCGGACGAGGCGGCGGAAATGGCGCCGATCAGGCCGGAGCTCGGCGAGTTTCGCGCCCATTATGCAGGCTTCTTCGACCCCGGCTTTGGTATTGCGCCGAACCAGGGACGTGCGGTGCTGGAGGTGCGTTCGCGCGATGTGCCGTTCTTTGTCGAGGACGGGCAGCCGGTGGGAAAACTGGTTTTCGAGAAATTGTCCGGACCGGTGGATCGGCTCTATGGCGAAGCGGGCTCCAGTTATCAGGGCCAGGGTCTGAAACTCTCCAAGCACTTCGCGCCGTGGCGTTAGTTCAAGGTGCGCGCGCCGTGATCCATCTCCCAAATTCCGGATCATTGAACACGTAGCCGCCTCGTTCACCGGTGCGGCTGACGATCCCGGCGCGCGTTAGGTGACGTATGGCCGCAAGCGTTTGTGCTCTGGTAGGCGTGCGTGCACCTAGGCTTCGCCCGATCGATGCCAGCGTTTCTCGCCCAAAGGGTTGCTCGGTAGCCTGCGAGAGCTGTTGCGCGACGGCGCGCTGCAATGGCGACAGGCTGCGCCAGACATCGGGGTAGCGCAGATCCTCGGCCGCCCGCTCGCGCACCATCGCGAGGGCTGCCGCGACGTCGCGGTGCGGATCGAATGCGAGCAATTCGAGCATCTTCCTAAAGAAATAGGGGTTTCGGTCGAGCGCGCAATGCGCCTTGAGGCAATCGCGCCTGTTCAGTTTCACGCGCACAATTTTAGCAAAGGTGGCGAGCATATGGTCGACAAAACCATCCTCCAGGGGCGGCCAATCCAAGGGCGAGCCAAAATGGAAAAATGGCGCGTCCCGCCTCGAGAACATGCGCCGCAACCCATCCTGCGACGAGCCCGTGAACAGCACCGCCAGTCGTCCTTTGCGTTGATCAAGACTGGTTCGAAGCGCAGCGACAAGCGGCTGGTTGTCTTCGTTGGCTGCAAGTTCCTGGGCCTCGTCGATTAGCAGCAGCGCCCGCCCATTCGGCCGAGCGAACCGGTCGATGAGGTCATCGAGATGAAGCAGCGCATCATGCGTGGGTGGTCCACGCAATTCGGAGAGGTCGACTTCAATTTCCGCTTTCGCGTCGCCGCCGGGGGCGCCGGCGCCAAGTTTGAGTTTGGGGCGCGTCGCGCGAGCCAAGGCTTCAGCCCGTTCTACAAGCGACCCGCGGCGACTTGCGCTCGACAAGGCGTGAAGCAGCACCGCAAGCGGTGAAAGCCGCGATTGCCACAGACTTACATACGCAACCCGCCAGCCGTTTGCCTGGGCCAGGGGGCCGAGATCCTTGAGCAGGAATTCGGTCTTGCCGGTTCTTCGGAGGCCGAAAATGACGTTCGCATGGGAGAGCCCGGAATCGAATTGATCGAAATAGCGCTGCGCCAAGCTCTCGCGAGAATAGTGCCAAGGATCGTCTGCTTGCGGCATCAAGCCGGTCTTGTAGCCAGTTCGCGTACAAGTGGCTACAGGCAGTTGTAGCCAAATATGAATACACTTGGCTACAAACACAGCTTGGCGGCGCGGGCGCCATTTTATGGAAAGAACCAGTGTCTTAATGGAAAACACGCTTGACAATCATCCGCACGTCATGACAAATATGCTTGTCATTAAGACAAAGGAGTTTTCCATGAAACCGACGCCACTTCGCCGGCTCGCTTATCTTGCTCTGGCCACTATCCTGTACGCGCCAATCTGCCTGCTGCTGCTCTCCCGAACTGCTGCGATCTTGGCTTGAGGGAGGCGGGCGTGACCGTTCAATCGAAAGCTGGCGCCCAAGGCGAAATGCAACGCCGGCACGTTGTCGAAGGGTTTGCAGCTTCAGCAATCGTGCTCACACTTGGCGCCTTTGCCTGGGCGGCCGCGCAAACACTGGGCTACGCGCCTAGTCTTGACGCCGCCCTGGTGTTCATAGTGCTTACCGTCGTGCAGGTTGTGACGACGGGGTATGCGGCGACGCGCGCGGCCAACTACGACACCACGGTCAAAACGGCATGAGAAATCGCCTGAGAGTGCTCCGCGCCGAGCGCGAATGGAGCCAGGCCGATCTCGCCGAGAAACTCGGCGCGTCGCGCCAAACCGTGAACGCAATCGAGACTGGCCGCTACGATCCTTCCTTGCCTCTGGCTTTCAAGATTGCGCGATTGTTCCGACTGCATATTGAAGATGTTTTTCTAGACGACGAGCCTACTCAGGCCGCAGCAGAATAAATGAGGGGATAAGATGTTGATGCGAACCCTTTTGACAGCACTGGCCGTCACGACGCTCGTGAGCTGCGCTTCGAGCGGGGAGCCTGCGCCGGGGCCCGCGTTGTTTGTCGCGCGCGATGTGGATTCGACTCTCTACATCTACGGCACCATCCATCTGCGCAAATCCGGAGCGCCATGGGGAAGCCCGGCTGTAGACGCCGCCATCGCCAGCGCCGACGAAATCTGGACCGAAATCGAGATTTCCCCGGCGAGCGACGCGCGCACGCAGCAACTCGCTCTGCAAGCAGGGCTGGCCCCGGCTGGGCGGCCGCTTTCGAGTTGGCTGTCGGCCGAGGAGAATGAGCGGCTGCGGACCGCCGCGCAGCAGGTGGGGCTGCAGGCGCAGGCGCTTGAGCCGATGCAGCCCTGGCTCGCAAGCCTGACGCTCTCGGTGATGCCGATGATGCGGGCAGGCTATGATCCCAATTCCGGCGTCGACCGTTCGGTGGATTCGTTTGGCGATGCGCATGGCAAGACGATGCGCCATTTCGAGACGCCCGAGGAGCAAATCGGGTTCTTCGCCAACATGTCGCCAGAGCTTCAGCGTCAGATGTTGTTGGAGGCGATCGACGAAGTGGAGCGGGGCGTCGCCAGCCTCGACGAACTCAGCGCCGGCTGGGAAGCAGGCGATCTGCGCGCTATCGAGCAATTGGCCGTAGACGAGTTCAAGGATGAGTATCCTGAGGTCTATGCGGTCATGCTGGTCAACCGCAACCGCGCGTGGGCAGATGTTCTCGCGCGCGAGATGGAGGGAGCGGGCGTCGATTTCGTAGCCGTCGGCGCCGCGCATCTGGTCGGGAACGAAGGTCTGATCGAGCTTCTGCGCGCGCGCGGCATGCAGGTAGAGCGCGTTCGTGCGCAATAGGGGCTTACTGTCGATCCTCGCTGCTGCGCTCGCGTTTGCATTGGCGCCGCTCGCGCGAGCCCAACCGCAGGCGGAGATTACCCCTACTCTATTCGTTGTTCGTGACGCCGATTCCTCACTTTATCTCTACGGTACGGTGCATGCGCTTCCACCGGGCGCGCCATGGGCAAACCAAAGCGTGCGCGCCGCCATTCTCGCCTCGGACGAAATCTGGACTGAAAGCGACATCAGCGAGGACGCGGGCGAACAAATGTCGGCAGATTTCATGCGTGCGATCGACACGCCCGCGGCACAACCACTGCCGAGCCGATTGGCGCCTGCGCTTCGCTCGCGCCTGCGACTGGCGGCGAAGCGCGCCGGCCTTGGACCGGAAGGGCTAGATCGTTTCGATCCCTGGGAAGCAGCGTTCTTGTTGATGTCGGCCGGCGCGCCAGGGCGCACCTCGCAAAACGGAGTCGACAATCGCGTCGCCGCGCTCGCGCAAGAAAATGGAAAGACGCTGCGTTGGCTGGAAGATATGGGCGTGCGGGATTTCGAAGCGATGTCGGAATCCGCGCAGATCCAGTTCTTGAGCTACGTGCTGGAGGGCTTTACCAGCCCGCCAACCGACGTCGATCGCGCTGACAGGCTATGGGCGTCGGGCGATCTTGAGGGGCTCGACGCACTCGAACTTGCGCCGATGCGCGCGTCGAGTCCGGATTTCTACGCCTGGATCGTGGTGGCGCGAAACGCCGCTTGGGTGGAGCGCCTGAGCGTTGAACTCGATGGCGCCGGCGCCGACTTTGTCGCCATTGGTACGGCGCATTTGATGGGCCCCGATAGCGTTGTCGCGATGTTGCGAGCGCGCGGCTACGTCGTGGAGCGTGTAGCCGCGGCGCTTCCTTAGCGCGTCAAGCCGCCATCTGCTGCGTGATCTGTTGCCAAGCTTGCTTGTCGAGCACGAGTTTCGCGGCCGGCGAGCGTTTGACGCTCGATACCGGCACTTTGTGGTAGCGCGCGACATTGCCCATGCTGATCACCTTGCCGCTCTCGGTGAGCGCCTTGAGCGCCTCGCAGACTTGCTCCTCTGTCAGCGGAGGAATTTCCTCAGCAGCGAGGAATTGCCCGGTCGCATCGCGCTCTTTCGCCGCGCGCGGCGCTTGCGCCTTGAGCGCGTTGGCGACCTTTTTGGCGCGCCGTGATTGCGCGACGGTGAGTTCGGGGCCGGGGACCTTGACGCCGAACATGGTCAGCCCAAACACCGAAAAGAATGCGAACGCCGCCGCAATCCCGTAGGGCGCCCAAGCGGGGTAGGGCTCGCGCGAGGCGATGCTCAGCGGCAATTGATCAAGCCGCGCCCGCAACGAGCCGATCTGGCGGCGATCCTCGGCGGTCACCAATTCGAAGCTCTGGCGCCATTGTTCCATACGTCCAGGATAGGTCATGCCCGGATTGGTTTGGGCGACCTCATCGATGCGGGTTTGCGCCGTGGCGATCTGCTGTTCCAGATCACGACGTGTTTCGTCCAGCCGCTCCTGGCCGGCGCGACGCTCGCTCTCGGCCTGCACGTAAAACGGCGCGGCGACATGGTTGAGGCCGCGGTGGCCGCCTTCGACATTCATCAACACCGCCAGGGCCAGGCCGATCAGAGCCAGTGCAAAGCGTCCATGATCTTGCGCCTTCTGGTAGGCGACCAGATGCTCCCACGCCACGAACGCCATCAATTCGAGGCTGACCGCGACAATGCTCACGGCAATCCCGCCGGCGCCCGGCAAGGTGTTGATCCAGCCGATCCCGTTCAAGCCGGCGACGACGAGCATGAACAACACCACCGACGCAACGCCGATCTTGGTGGTCCAGTGCATCTTGTTTGGCGCATCAGGCGCGCGTGCTGCAACTCTCATGCCTTGCGGCGTGACGGCATCCGGTAAAAATTTCCTTGCGCTCAGGCATTTGCTCGGCAGATGTTGCCGGGCGGCAAGGGAACGTGTCGATCCCCGGTGCGCGAAAATGCCCTGCTCTCGATTTCTTGCTCCGTCATTCCGGATCGCGCTCCGCGCGTCCGGAATGACGGAGCTTGTGTTCTCTAATGCAAGGAAATGTGTGAGGCGCTGCTCAACCCGGCAACACCAAGCGCGCGCAAAAACCGCGTGGTTGCAGGTTCTTCAGCTCCAACCGCCCACCGTGCGCCTCTGCGATTGCTAGTGCTATCGCGAGTCCGAGGCCGGCGCCGTCGGACTGCGTTCGCGCGGCGTCGACGCGGAAAAACGGCGCCGTGATTCGTGACAGCAGCGCTTCATCGACGCCTGGGCCCTCGTCCATGACGTCGATGACAGCTTCGTTCGAGTCGTTTCGGCTCAAGCGCATCGTTCCGCCGCCGCCATGTTTCGCGGCGTTCTCGGCAAGGTTGCGCAAAGCACGCGCGATCTCGCTGGGGCGGCACTCGATTATGACAGGCGCGTTTGTTTCGGCTCTGATCGCAAGCCCAAGATCGGCCAATTCGCCGCAGAGCGTTGTTACAATATCAGCGAGGTCGGCCTTGACGCGCACTTCCTCGCTTGCGCCCGCGCGCGCCAGCGCCAGCGCGTGCTCCGTAAGGTCCTCGATTTCAGCAATCGGCGCCAACAAGCGACGGCGCGCTTCTTCGTCCTCGACCAGTTCGGCGCGGAGCTTGAGCGCTGTGATCGGCGTGCGCAGGTCGTGTGAAAGGGCCCATAGCATTTGTCGCTGGCGGTTCAGTTGCCGGGTCAGTCGTTCCGCCATTGCGTTGAACGCGCCGGCTGCACGGCGCACATCGGCGGGGCCAGTCACCGGTGCCTCCACATTGCTGGCTCCGGCGCCGAGCGCGCGCGCCGCGTCGGCCAGCTGCGCCAACGGCCGTCCGATCTGCCGCGAAACCAACGCTGCGCCGATGCCGACCGCGAAAACCGAAGCCAATGCGCCGAACAGCACGCTAAGTGGGGGCGGGCGCTCTCCCGGCAGGCGCGCGACCGCATTCAACCAGGAATTCTGGTCAAGACGCAGCGAAACCCGAACTTCGGTGGAGTGCAGGCCGCCGATCTCGCCGCGGCGATGACGCCATTCGCGTGGCTCGTCGTCAACCCCGCCGTGGCGATCGCGGTGAAGCTCCTCAGCATGATCGCCGTCCCGGCCGCGCTCTCGCCCGCGCCTTGATCGACGTTGCTCCCGAAGCGGAAGGCGCCCCCCTTCGACCTGCCGTGTGGCGACATAAATTTCGACGCCCTGCATCTCTTCGCGCATCAGCGCAGCGATGCGGGCCCCGCCGCCAGCGTTGGCGTTCACACCTGGAAGGTTGGCGACGGAATAGCGAACGCGGAAGTCGCGCGCCGTGGCGGCGAGTTCGGAACGGCGGTCGGCGGGAGCATTGCGCAATCGCTCCGCGGCATAGGTTACGCGCTCCACCAGAGCGGTTTCCGCCGCCCGCCGCAACGCCTCGCCGCGCTCGTTGGCGAACAGCGCGAACGCGGCGGCGTAGGAAAGCGCCACTGCGGCCATGGTCACGAGCACCATGCGCCCGGTAAGCGTGCTGAGCGGATTGAGACTCACACCTGCTCCACTTGGGCGGAGAATACGTAGCCCCCGCCCCAAACTGTTTTTATCAATTTGGGGGCGCGAGGGTCGGCTTCGATCTTGCGGCGAAGACGGCTGATTTGGGTATCGACCGCACGATCGAATACGTCGCCGCCGCGGTCAAACGCGAGGTCGAGCAATTGCGCGCGCGTGAGCACGGTCCGCGGACGCTGCAGGAAGGTGAGGAGCATGCGGTATTCGCCCGTGCTGAGTTCGAAGCTCTGGCCGCGCTCGTCCAGCAATTCACGTGCTGCCAGATTGAGCGTCCAACGGTCGAAGCGGAGGGCGCCGCCGGCGGGCGTCTGGGTTTTCGGCGGCAGGGCGTGCGTGCGCCGCAGCACGGCGTCGATGCGAGCCAGCAATTCGCGCGGGTTGAACGGTTTGACGACGTAATCGTCGGCTCCGACTTCGAGCCCGATAATGCGGTCCAATTCCTCGGCGCGCGCTGAAAGAAGGATTACTGGTATCTGCTCGCTCTCACGCAAGCTGCGGCAGAGCGAAAGCCCGTCCTCGCCCGGCATCATGATGTCGAGGATCACCAGGTCGATCCGCTCTTTTTTGATTGCGATCCGTGCGGCCTCGGCGCTTTCCACAGGGGTGGCGCGGCGGCCCTGCTTGCGCAGGAACTGAGCGAGCGATTCGCGTATTTCGCGATGATCGTCGACAATGAGGATGTGGGGGGTGTCGGGCGCCACTGTCCCCAAGGTGCGACGCAGGGCGAAAAAAATCCAGGGCGCGACGCGGAGAGTTTTGTGTCAAAGTTTAGCGAGCCCGCTCGGGCGACACATTTCGGCAAGAACACGGCGCCGTCTGCCCCACCTGCGCCAAAGTCTGACTGCCAGTTGAAAATGCCGGCACGGGGCCTCGGGAAAGGGATGTTCGATGGAATTCAAGAATTGGGCGATTTTGGCCGGGGTGTCGGCGCTCGCCGCATGCGCATCGGGCGGGCGCGACCGTCCGAACGATCCGATCAGGGCGCTTCTATCGGCTGACGCGATGCTGTTTGTGGGTTTTGACCGCGACGGCGATTTGAGCACCAGCGCCGCGGAGGTGGATTCCGGAATTGAGCGCGAGTTCGTTCGCGCCGACGCCAATCGCGATGGGACCTTGCAGCCGTTGGAGTTCCAGAACTGGTCCAATATAGCCCTCGGCGGCGGGCAAATCGGGCCGTACAGGTTGGATTTCGATCGCAATGTCGACAATGCGATTACGCGCGAAGAGTTCGACACCGAGATTCATGCTCGCGTTCGCGATTACGACACCGATGAGAACGGCGCGCTTGCGCGGGCAGATTTCGTTCGCCGCGTCGGCCAAACACGCGAACCGCGCGAACCACGCGTGCGGCCTCCCACGAGGTGAGCGACACATTTTGGCGCCACCCCGACCAAACGCCGCAACAAGTAGGGACTATGAAGCCGCCATTGTGATTTCACAGGAGTAAATCTTCATGCGGATTATCCTATTTGCGATGGCGGGCGCGGCGGTGCTGGCCGGAACGGCCTTGGCGCAGGGCCATCACGGACGCGGCGTCGAACACCTCTTTCAAGCTGACGCCGATAATGACGGCGTGGTCAGTCGCGCTGAGTTCGATGCAGCCCGCACCGCTCGATTTGCGCGGCTCGATGACGATGATGATGGGCGGCTGGAGCGCGGCGAACATCGGCGAGGCCATCATGGAATGGGCGGTCACGGCGAGCATTGGGCCGAAGCAGATTCCAATAATGACGGAGCAATCTCACGCGACGAATTCCTGGCCCGCCCGCTTCGCATGTTCACGAGGCTCGACGTCAACAATGACGGCTCGATCTCCGCTGAGGAGCGGGCGCAAATGCACGCGCGCCACGAAGAGCGCAGGGAGGCCCGCGGTCGGCGCCACGACGAGGACGGTGACCGCCAGCTCTCGCGCGAAGAATTCGCCGCCGCGGGCGCCAACCTTTTTGGCCGTCTCGACGCCAACAGCGACGGCCGGGTGACCCGCGAGGAAGCCGAGGCCGCACGCGCCAGCTTCCACGAACGCCACGGCGGCCGGCGCGGCAATTAGAACTCGCTTCGCAGGCGAATCGAACCGGCCCGGTTGCGTGTAAGAGCGCGCAGCCGGGCTGCTGACATGAGAGTTTAACGCGACATTGGTAATGCCCCAGCAGAATGCGACGCGGGGTCTGCTCGCCGAGGGCGCTGCAAACGCCTATCTAGTCGGTGGGGACCGATGGGCCCGCGGAGGAAGAAATTCTCATGCGAAGACTGTTGCTGTGGTTGGCGCTTATGGCCGGGCCGGGAGCGGCCTGGGCCGATACCCTCGGCGACGCGATGACGCTTGCAGCCGAAACCAATCCTAGTCTCGCCGCGCAGCGACAGCGTTTGCGCGCAACGCGTGAGGCGCTGCCGCAGGCTTGGGCTGAGGCGCTGCCGCAAGTTAACGTATCCGGCCTCGCATTCAACAGCGACCGCGACGGTCTGGCGCCCGGGGTGGACACCCCCAGCAATCAATCCTGGACCGCCACCGCCAACGCATCGCAATTGTTGTTCGGTTCCGGTCGCGTGCTCGCCAGCACGCGTGCGGCCCGCGCTCAGATCCGCGGCGCGGTCGCCGATTACGAGTTTGCACTGCAATCCTTGTTGCTCGACGTGACGCGCGCTTATGCCGATGTGCGCCAGACACAAGCGGTGGTCGCGGCACGCGAAACGACCGTCGCCAATCTCTCGCGGCTCTACGAATTCGCACGCGCGCAGTTCGACGCCGGCGTAGTGACACGCACCGATGTCGCCCAATCGCAGGCGCGCTTGGCGCAGGCGCGCACCCAATTGGTGCTGGCGCAAGGCGCCATGGCGGCGGCGGTGCAGGCCTACCAGCGCCTCGTCGGGCGCCCGCCCTCCGAGCTTGGGGCGCCGGCGATGGCCGACGGCTTGCCGCAGGATTTGCAGAGTGCGCTCGATGCTGCGAGCCGAAATTCCCTGGTGCTGCGCGGCGCCGTCGCCGATACGGAATTGGCCGACGCCAATGTCGATGTCGCCGCGTCGCAGGGGCGCCTGCGGGTGACGATTGAGGGCAGCGCCTCCGAAGCGGCTGACTTTGACGACGACCTCACTGAAACAACGACGGATACGGTCGGCGTCCGCGTTACGATTCCCTTGCTTCAGGGCGGCCTGGTGCGTTCGCGCACCCGCCAGCAACGCGCGCTGCGCGCAGCGTCCAATCTCGATTTGGCGGCGGCGCAGCGCGGCGTCCAGGAGAGTGTCACCAACGCCTGGACCGGTCTCGCCAGCGCGCGCGCCGCAGTCGATTCTACGCGCGAGCAAGCGCAGGCGGCGGAGCTGGCTTATGAAGGCGTGCGATTAGAGCAAGAGGTTGGTTTGCGCTCAACCGTTGAAGTGCTCGATGAAGAAGAGGACCTGTTGGCCGCGCGCCTGGCGTTGGCTCAGGCTGAGCGCGATCTGGTGGTGGCGGAGCGGCAAATGCTGGCGTCTATGGGTGCGCTGACGGCGCCGAGCGAAGCGCCTGAGAATGACGCGGATTCACTGCGCGGCCGCTAGATTCTGTTCCGGACGAGGCAAACGCAGCACCGCGCGCAATCCGCCAAGGGGACTGGGCGAGAGCAGAATGTCGCCGCCATGGCTGCGCGCCACGTCGCGCGCGATAGCGAGACCGAGGCCGACGCCTTTCTGGTTGCGCGAACGGGTTGCATCTAGACGCGAGAACGGCCGGAAAGCCTCCTCGTAGAGGTCTTCGGAAATGCCCGGGCCGTCGTCGTCGACAATGACCAGCACCGCGCGCTCCTGGCCGCGCACCTCAATGGCCAACGTGTCGCCATGAGCGGCTGCGTTGTCGATTAGGTTTGCAATGCAGCGCTTCAGCGCCCGCGCCCGCCCCGGCGCCGATTGCCTCTCCGCGCTGGTCAAGGTGATCTTGACGCCGCCGCGTTCGGCAGCTTTCGCTAAGTCTCGGGTGAGTGCTGCTATGTCGACCTGTTCGGGGCGCTCCTCAACGCTGCCTTTGGCGAAGGCGAGATATTCGTCGAGCGTCTCTTCCATATCGACTAAGTCACGCTTGGCCTCTTCGATTTCCGGGGACGGGGCCATCAACGCGAGTTGCAACTTGAGGCGCGTCAGCGGCGTGCGTAGATCGTGGCTAACCCCGGCCAGCAATTGTGAGCGCTGCTCGATGTGACGCTTGATCCGCTCGCGCATGTCGAAGAAGGCGCGTGTGGCGCCGCGCACCTCGCGCGCGCCGCGCACACGGAAAGCGCCGGAATCTTCGCCGCGCCCGAAACGCTCCATGGCGTCGGCTAAGCGTTCAATCGGACGCACCTGGTTGCGAATGAACAGGATCGACACAAGGCAGAAGAAAATGGTTCCGAAGAGAACCCAGGTGACGAAAAGCGGCCCCGAACGCGCCACCACCCGGTCGCGCCGCGCGTCCACCTCCATAACCCCGCCGGGAATGGCGAGGCGCAGATGCACCAGATCTCCGGGGCAGGAGGGATCATACCAGACCTCGCGGTGGAGGTCGTCGCTGAGCGCCTCGACCAGATAACGATCGATAAAGGCTGTTGGCGAGCGTCCGCACGGCGCGCGCCGTAGCGGGCCGGTGGAATCAAGGCGCAAGCCGAGGCGCAGCGGGTCGCTCGCCATCGCCTGCACCCGTGCGAAGTTCCCCGGCGTCGGGTCGGCCTCGTACATCTGCAGAAGCAGCGTCACGTCTGCCGCTACCGCCTGGCTCATGCGCTTGGAGGTGAAACGCCAATGGTCGTCCAGAAACACAAGCGTGATGATCAATTGCAGAAACGCCGCTGGCACGATCACAATCAGCGCAGTTCGCCAATAAAGGCCACGCGGGGTGAGATTGCGGAGGTTAATCAACCCATCTTACTCCAAGGTGGTGCAGGGCTTGCTCAGGTCTTTGCTTGCAACAGGTCTGGCGGCGGTCAAGCTTTAGCGCAATCCGCGACTGCGCTTGAAGCCCAGGGGGCGCGGCGATAAGCCGGTTGGGGGAAATGTTCGAGGCGTCTCAGCGAATGCGCGGCACATTAGTTCAATTTGCGTCGTTCGCGGCGGTCGGATTGGGGATGCAGATCAACGACACTAGTGTCGCCGAGCTAACGCCGTTCCTGCCCGGCCAGACCGCCCTAACCTTGGGATCTGGCGCATGAGCGGCGCTGAAAGGCAGGGATTCACGCTTTCCGTGGTGGCGCCGGCCTATAACGAAATGGAGACGCTAAGCGAGTTTCACCGCCG
Source organism: uncultured Alphaproteobacteria bacterium (assembly GCA_902826245.1). Lineage (GTDB taxonomy): Bacteria > Pseudomonadota > Alphaproteobacteria > Caulobacterales > Aquidulcibacteraceae > Vitreimonas. The sequence continues at coordinate 25,773 of CADEEA010000020.1, forward strand.
TCTCGCTTCCGTGCTGGAGGGGATCCCCGGCGTTTGCGAGATCGTTTATGTGAACGACGGCAGCAGCGACAAGACGATCGCGATTATGAATGCGCTGCGCGCGGAGGATTCGCGCGTGGCAATCGTCGATCTGTCGCGCAATTTCGGCAAGGAAATCGCCATGACTGCGGGGCTAGACCACGCCCGCGGCGACGCCGTCATCGTGATCGACACCGACCTCCAGGATCCCCCCGAACTAATCCCGCAATTGATCGAAGAATGGCGCAACGGTTACGATGTGGTCTACGCCAAGCGGACCGCGCGTGAAGGGGAGAGCGCACTCAAGAAGGCGACGGCGGCGGCGTTCTATCGCGTGATCCAGCGCGTGTCGCGCGTGCGCATCCCTGAGGATACCGGCGATTTCCGCTTGCTCAGCCGGCGCGCGGTGGACGCGCTGAAGCAATTGCGTGAGCAGCACCGCTTCATGAAGGGTTTGTTTTCCTGGATCGGGTTCCCGCAAAAGGCCGTGCTCTATCGCCGCGAGCCGCGCTTTGCAGGCGCTGGCAAGTTTAATTATTGGCGCTTGTGGAATTTTGCACTCGAAGGGATCACATCGTTCACGATCGCGCCCTTGAAAGTCGCTACTTATGTCGGTGTTATCGTGGCGCTGGTTTCGTTCTTCGCCGCTGCGTGGATTGTGTACAAAACGCTTGTGTTCGGGGATTCCGTGCCGGGCTATCCGTCTTTGATGGTGGTGGTGCTCTTCCTTGGCGGGCTGCAATTGTTGTTCATCGGCGTGATGGGGGAATATCTGGGGCGGCTGTTCAATGAATCGAAACGTCGCCCGCTCTATTTCGTGAGTGGATACGAACCGGCGAAGTCGCTAGGGCCAGGTTTGCTAGGTCCAGGATCGCTTCCTCCCGATCAATCCGCCGCCAGACGATAACCGATCCCGCGCGCGGTCTGCAGATATACCGGAGCGCGTGCATCGAGTTCCACTTTGCGGCGCAATCGCGTTACTTGCACATCGACCGAACGTTCCAGGCCTGCGCCGGTGCGACGCGCCAGTTCCTCGCGGCTCACCACTTCGCCCGGACGCGCGGCGAGGATGCGCAAGAGCGAGACTTCCGCTTCGGTGAGCCGGACCGGAACATCGTGATGTGACAATTCCCCGCGCATGCTGTTGAAGCTGAACGGCCCGAAAGTCACGATCTCGGGCGCTTCGCTGCGACTAGCGACCGTGCGCCTGAGAATGGCGTTGATCCGCAACGCCAGCTCCTGCGGTTCGAACGGCTTGGCGACGTAATCGTCAGCGCCGATGGAAAGTCCGCGAATGCGGTCCTCGGGCATGCCGCGCGCGGTGAGCAGCACGATCGGCACTTTCGATGTTCGCCGTACGCTTTCGGCGAGCGAGAAGCCGTCCTCCACCGGCATCATGACATCGAAGATCAGAAGGTCGAAATCCATCGCCTCCAGCAATCTGCGCGCGCCGGCCGCGTCGGCCGCCGCCGATACCCGCGCGCCGGCCTGGGACAGGAACCGTTTCAGCAGATCGCGGATGCGGTCGTCGTCATCCACCAGCAGCAGGTGCGGCGGGCGGTCCAGTGCGTCAAAGGCCGGAACGGCGATCATGTCCCGCGAACTCCGCCGAAGTCAGGGCCTCTTGGAATGGTCAACCTAGAATCCATCAAAAAACAGCAAATATTTGCGCAAATGGCGGTCGGGGTTGACAGGCATGCCGCGATCATCGGACGAGGGGCGAAAATCGGCCTGAGGATCGCAACCGCCGACACAATCTCATTGGCGCGGCGGCTCCGCAAGCGCTGTAATGCAAGTTCAGAGGATCCAACGCGATGGCGTCAATTCCGTTCCACGATCGCGAAGGCTGGATTTGGTTCGACGGCAAATTCACTCCGGCGCGTGAAGCCAAGGTGCACGTGCTCACCCACGCCATGCATTACGCCTCCGCCGTTTTCGAGGGCGAGCGCGCCTACGGCGGCGCCGTGTTCAAGAGCCGCGAGCACAGCGAGCGGCTGATCCGCTCGGGCAAGATCATGGGCTTCCATGTGCCCTACGAGCCCGAAGAGATCGACCGCGCCAAACACGAATTGGTCGCCAAGATGGGTTTCTCCGATTGCTATCTGCGTGCGGTGGCGTGGCGCGGGTCGGAAGCGCTCGGCGTTTCGGCCAAACACAACACCATCCATTGCGCCATCGCCGCCTGGGAGTGGGGCGATTATTTTGCTGACAAAATGAAAGGTGTGCGCCTGATGATCGCGCCATGGCGCAGGCCCGCGCCCGACACCGCCCCCGCCAACGCCAAGGCCGCAGGCCTCTATATGATCTGCACGCTCTCCAAGCACGCCGCCGAGGATGCTGGCTTCAACGATGCGCTGATGTTCGATTGGCGCGGCCAGATCGCGGAGGCCACCGGCGCCAACATCTTTTTTGCGCGCGATGGCGTGATCCATACGCCGACGCCGGATTGTTTTCTCAACGGCATCACGCGTCAAACGGTGATCGCGCAGGCGCGGCAGCGCGGCGTCGAAGTGATCGAGCGAGCTATCTTCCCCAACGAACTCGCCACCTTCGAAGAATGCTTCCTCACCGGCTCGGCCGCGGAAATCACACCGATCCGAGAGATCGCGGGGCTGAGCTTCAAGCCCGCCGCGATGTGCGAGCAAGTCATGCACGATTTCGCCGCGCTGACGCGGCGGAAGAACGCGACTTAGCCTGTCGGCCGTTCCTGGGGGAGGGGAGCGCATTCCCCGCGCCTCCGCCCGCGCCAAGCAAGGGGCGCGAACGTGGCGTAATTATCTCCTTCAAGCGTGATGATAGCGACGGGAGCATCGAGACGCCGGTCTGTCGCATTCCCCTTACCCCGTCGGCGCGCCGATCATCTCCACCAGCGAGCCGCCTACAGATATGGCGATCTGGGGGAACACGTCGGCGAAATAGGGGTCTACGCCGCTATAGAGCGAATTGGCTGGGCTGAGCGGCCCGACGCGTATGTCCACCGCCCAGGGCGCTGCGTGCTGGGCCGCAGCGCGCACCAGGTGCGGCAGGAACGGCAGATTTGCGCCCCCGCCTGCCAGCACAATGTCGAACGGACGCGCGTGCAGGCGGCGCGCGCGTTCGGCGACGATCGCCAGGCTCCTGGCGATGGTGTTGCCAAGCGCGTTGAGGAACGCCTTGACCTGCTGGTCCTCGTTGAAGTCGTTCGCGCGGATGGAGGAGGTGCGCCAGCCGTCCTTGAAGGTGACCCGGCCCTGGGCGAAGAATTCCTGCTTCAGTTCGCGCGCGACCAGGCGCGCCGTACGCAGGAAACGCGCCTGATCTTCCTTGTCGATCATGCCGCGCTTCTTGGCGAGCAGATTTATGATCAGCCGGTCGATCTCGTCGCCCGCGAGCGCACTGCATTGGCGCGCTTCCTTGATCTCGGCCAAGGCCGGGGGATTGGCGCGCTCGTCGAACTCGAACGCGGCGATGTCGGTGGTGCCGGCGCCGATATCGATCACCATGACGACGCGGGTTGGCTCGTTGGTGTAGGCAAGCGCAGTCGCGGCCGCCGCATGCGGTTCGAACACGCCGGTCTCAAGGCGTCCATTGCCCGGGTTGGCGCGCGCCCGATCGAGAGCGTCGCGGCATTGGGCGATGGAGATGCCTTCCCCCGCGACCAGCAGTCGCCCGAGTTTCAGCGATACCGCCGCAGCTTCATTGAAGATAGTTTCGAACACGCGGTCGCGCCCGTCGCCGGCCCGCCAGACCGGGCTCGTGTAGCGACGGCGCGCGCGGCCGACGCCGATCGGCAAATCGCCCATGCGCGTGAGCGCGTCGGTGATCAATTGATCAAGATAGGCGAGGTAGAGCACCAGCGCGTCGCGCTGGCGAAACGTGCCGGTGGGATCGGCGGAGGGGCGAATGCGCGTGGCGAGCGCGGCCTCCACGTCCTGCGCGCCGAGCACCGTCTTGAACGAAAGCAGCGGATCGCGACTGCCCTCGATGCCGCCTTGCGCGCGCCGCAGCGCACTGGGGCCGAAATGAAGCCGGCCGCTATCGACGAAAAGAACCGACGGCGAAAACAACGTGTGATCGGCGCCGGACACTGCGCCAATGGGGATCGGGCGAACGCCCGCCTCCAGCGGCATGGCCGGATCAAGGCACAGACAAGCCTTCGAAACCGCCGTACCGAAATCGATGCAAATCCGCGCTCGTGGGGCCAGTTCGCCTGCGTCCGCCATGAATCCCGCCAGCCTAACAGACTTGGAAAAAGGGCGTTCACCTCTGGAGCGGTTTCAAGGCGCGCGCAACGCGCGGGGACCAAATTCGGAGCCGTCTGCGCCCATAAATTGCAGTGGAATAAACAAATTTTCACCTTGCGTTAACGCAATCCACTCGCGGTTGCTGATTCGCAACGCGATGCCGCTCCGAGGTTTACTCGCGAGAGCGCCCCGGCCGCGTGCAGGAAATTGACGCAACGTCATTATTGTGCGCAATGCCATGCTCCATGGAGCAGGAATGAGCGACGCGGCGATTGCGGATCCGGTTGGAAAGCGGGAGCGGACCAAGGTCGCCAACCGGCAGGCGATCCTGGCGGCCGCGCGGCGCGTGTTTGCACAATTGGGCTACGAAGCCGCCACCGTGCGCGACATTATCCGCGGAACCGACCTCGCTTCGGGTACGTTCTACAATTACTTCCGGTCGAAAGAAGAGGTGTTCGAGGCGCTTGCCGACGACGGCGCCCGCCGCTTCAAACCGCTGTTGCGCGCCGCGCGAGAACAGGCGCGCAGTTTTACCGAATATCTGAACGGCGCTTTCCGCGCCTATTTTCAATTCATCGTCGAAGACAACGCCCTGGAGGGCCGTCCGATCGAGGAGCGTCGTCCCCATGTCCGTCTCGATACCCCCGAGATGATGGCGGTGTATCAGGAAGTACGCCAGGGGCTGGAGGCTGCCATCGCCCGCGGCGCGGCGCCGAGGGTGGATGCAGATTATCTCGCTTGCGCTTGCATAGGCATTGCGCAGGAAGTCGGCTCAGCGATGCTTCGGCGCGCGCCGGCCGATATCGTAGCCGCCGCCGAGTTTGCCGCCGGCCTCATTCTAAAGGGCCTCGATGGCGCGCCGCGCAAAAGTTGAAGGGAAGACAAACGTGTCCTGGTTGCGCAAAGCGCTCGTGCATTTGGCGTTGATGCGGCCCGACGCCGCTTTGATCAAGGCTTCGGGCGGCGCCCCGCGCACCGTGCGCGGAATGTCACTCGATGCGCGCTTCCAGTTCTTGGAGGCGAAAGCGCGCATGCGCGGTGTGGACTGGAGCACCGTTACGCCAGCGATGCTGCGCGCGCAATCGGACGCGGGCGCGGCTCTTTTCGGTGGAGCGTCCGCGTCTGGCGTGCGTACCGAGCGCGTGTACATCACCGGCCGCAGTCATTCGGTCCCGGCGCGGCTTTATCTGCCGCATGTGCGCGACAATAACGCCGCGATCCTGGTGTATTACCATTTCGGCGGCGGCGTGATCGGCTCTCTGGAATCGTGCCATCGTTTGTGCGGGCTGATTGCACGCGAAGCCGGCGCGCCAGTCTTGTCCGTCGATTACCGCCTCGCGCCAGAACACAAATTCCCCGCCGGCCTGGAGGACGCACTTTCGGCCTATAATTGGGCCTATGATCACGCCTCCCGTTACGGTGCGCCGGCGAAGAAGGCTGCAGTCGGCGGCGATTCCATGGGCGGTAATTTCGCTGCAATTGTGGCCCAGGAAATGCGCAAACAGCGTCCGCCAAGGCTTCAGCTGTTGATCTACCCAGGCGTCGACTTCGTCAGCGACACGCCCTCGATGCACGATTTCGCCGACGCGTTTCCTCTCACTGCCGAGACGGTCGAGCATTACATGAAGCACTATCTACCCGCAGGCGCCGACCCGAGCCAGCCTCGTCTTTCGCCGGGGCGTGTACAGGATTTACGCGGGCTTGCGCCGGCTTTGGTGTACACGGCGGGGTTTGACATGCTGCTCGATCAGGGCGCGGCCTACGCTGAGCGTTTGCGCGAAGCGGGCGTGCGCACCAGCTATTTGTGCTTTGAATCCTTGCCGCACGGTTTTGTCGCGTTCCCGACCGTCGCTCCGGCAGCGGAGGCAGCGCTGAAACGCATCGCGCGCGAAACCGCGCTGGCGCTGAAGGGGCAGGTATAGCGCTTACGCTGCGCTGGCGGGGCGAAGTTTCTTGTCGATCATTCGCTTGAGGCTCTGGGCGACTTTGTCGCGCGCCTCGCCCATGGAATGGGGCAGGCTGGCTAGTTGGTGCAGCGCCGCGACGTGCGTGCGCACGACGTCGGGATCAAGCCTTTCGGTTGCGCCTTGGGCCTGAATATAGCGCGCCATCTCCTTGGCCCCTAACACCAGGCAGGCATCGCCGATCTGTTCGGCCGCATCCACCAGCGCCTGCACAGCCTTGTAGACGGCGCGCGCGGCGTTGGCGTCGCCTTGCATGAGTTGGTCGATCACAGCGGCGAGCGCGGCCACTCGGGCGCGGGCGATCTCGGCCTTGAGGTCGAGCACGTCTTCGTCGCCATCGACCTTGGAGATTGGAGCGACATCCTCGAGACGTCGCCACGGTCCTTGAAAGTCTGTGACAGTGCGCCGACGGCGGCAGGGGCCGACATAACTCGCGGTGGCCACGAAGGGTTGCGGCTTGGCCACCGCCTTGCGCACATGCTTTGACAGAAGCAGCGCTGAAATCGGTTTGCGCATGTAGCCGCTAACGCCGGCCTCGCGCGCGGCTTCGACATCGGCTTGTGCGCCTCTGGCGGTGAGCATGATGATGGGCGCGGCGCGGTCGGGCGCTTCCTCGCTCATGCGCACCCGACGCACGAAATCGAGGCTGGCGCCGCCGGCGACCCACTCGACCAGCACGACATTGGGGTTTTCCTTGAGCAAGATTTCCCACGCGTCGGCGGTGGTGGCCGCGCCAAGCGCCCGCCCAAATTTCATGCCGCGCAATTGCTCGATCGAAATGCGGCGCGAATAGGCGTTCTCGTCGATGACGAGTGCGACCATGCCAGATGGATCGAACTCGTCGCCCTGCATGGCGCGCGCCTCCTCCGAAAGGCGGGTTTCTTAACAGGGATTGATTAGCAAGCCTTGAACCGGGCTGCGACGGTTCTTAACGAAAGGTGTAGTCACCCCGACCGATCTCACCCCTCTTCGAGATCGCTAATAATGGTGATCTTCTGCCAGATCTTGCGCCCCAGCCCGGTTGTCAGGTTCTCAATGTCGTTGACCGCATTGATCACGACGGCGTCGCGCATGCGGTCGGCGAACAAGGCCGCGAGCTTCCCGACCAACGCCTGCATTTCCGCGCAATATTCGAGATAACGGGTCAGCTCGAAGCGCGTCATGGTGCGTTCGGGCGAGTTTGCGGTCTTGTGCGCGTTAAGGACGACGGTGGGGTCTTTGGTCAGCTGGTGCATGTCGATCACGTGGGCCAGCGCACGCAATTGGTGCAAAGCATCCAGCGCGCGCCGGCGCCTCGATCGCTCCTCCAGCGTCAGCACGAACCAAATGGCGCCGCCGACCAGGAGCAGGAGATTGACCGCGGCCTCTAGCCCTTGGATCAATTCCGCCGGGCTCGCCCATTCGCCATCGACGTGCACATAGCGAAATCCCGCAAACAACAGCGCCGCGATCACGCCGACAAGAATAGTCACCGCTACCGGCCATGCCAGCGAGGGGCGCGACAGCGCGGCTGCTTCCGACGAAAGCGTGCGCGAGGAGGCGACAAGTTCGGCGCAGACTTGCGCGAGCCCGGCGGTGGGAAAGCGCTCTCGAATGCGGGCGCTCAACCTCTCCAGCGTCGCGGTAATGCGGTCGGCGCGCAAATGGCGGTAAGTCGCGGGCTGAGTCATGGCGCGGCGACACTGTGCGTGCGCTGGATTGTCCGCTCGTTGAAGGCTTGGCCGAAGGCTGAGCCGCGCACCTCGCTCACGGTTTCGGCTGCATAGCGGCGTCCATTGGGCGCTGCGGCGCAGGAGATCACGATGTCGAAGCGTTCGATGTCCACGAGCAGCATCGGGCTGAAACCACGCGGCGCATAGATGCGAACGCGCGTGAGATCGGGTGCAGCCTTGGTTATGGTGAATTCCCCGCGCAGGCGCTGTGCGAAGGCGCGGGCCTGCTCGCTGCGGATGCTCTCACGCGTTGGTTGGAACGAATAGGTCGCTGTCTGGGCATCCTCGCGCAGCAGCCGTACATCCGCCACCCGGCGCATTTCCTCGCTCGCGCACCAGGGCAGGCCTTCCATACGCTCCTGCATGCGCTGCAGCGCACGGCGTTGGTCGCTCTCCAGGTCGGTTGTGCTGGGCCGTTGCAATTGCAGACGAGGGTTGGCGCGCGGGTGGTAACGAAGACGCCAGTTCAGCTCTTGCGACACGACGTCCATATCGAACGCATAGGGCGCCTTTGCGGTTTGCGTCGCGCTGACCGCCTGCAGGAGCGCGCTGGGCGGCTGCGTCGTTTGCGCGGTGGCCGAGGCGGCCAAAGCGGCGAGCGCGACGATGGGTGCAAGGCTTCGGAGCATGGGGCTAGTGTGGGCTCGATTGCGGCGGCCAGATGGCGCACGCCAAATGACGCGGGGTCGCACGCCACGTCAAGCTGGGTTAGAAAAACGTCATGGATGCTGGCGATCCGCCATCGTTGCCGCCGCGTTTTGCCGGCTGGTTCGCCCAACGCGGGTGGACCCCGCGCGCGCATCAAGTAGCGCTGGTGGAGCGGGCGCGGGCAGGGCTGTCGACGCTGCTGATCGCGCCGACAGGCGCGGGGAAAACTCTTGCCGGTTTTCTGCCCAGCCTGATCGAACTGGCGCCGCTGGCCGAGCAGGGGGCGCGGCGGCCGCATAAGCTGCACACGCTGTATGTCTCGCCGCTGAAGGCGCTCGCCACCGACGTCGCGCGCAATCTCGAGACGCCAGTGCGAGAGATGGGGCTTGGCGCGCGTATCGAAAGCCGTACCGGCGACACCCCGCCTTCTAAGCGCCAGCGCCAGCGCGCCTATCCGCCCGACATCTTGCTCACCACGCCGGAGCAACTTTGCCTGCTGATCGCCTCCGAACACGCGCGCGTGTTTTTTGAGGATCTGCAAGCCGTGGTGATCGACGAAATCCACGCGCTCGCGCCGACCAAACGGGGCGACCTCTTGGCGCTTGCACTTGCGCGACTGCGCACCTGGGCGCCGGAGCATCGTCGCGTGGGCTTGAGTGCAACGGTGGCCGATGAGGAGGGGCTGGCGAAGTGGTTAGTGGGTTTGGGCCCCTCCCCCCAACGTGGGGAGGGTAGGGAGGGGGGGCGTGCAGGAGGCACAGCAAGCGGCGCCACCGCGGTTCCTTCTGTGCGCCCCCTCCCCCTGCCCCCGCCCCCAGGGGCGGGGGTGATCCTCCGCGCCCCACCCGGAGCTCCCCCCATCATCGATGTACTCGATTCCAACGCGCTGATCCCGTGGGCTGGGCATACCGCGCGCCATGCCATTCCGGAGGTCTACGACGCCATAAACCGCGCGCGCCTGGCGCTGGTGTTCGTCAACACGCGCGCGCAAGCGGAAATGACGTTTCAGGAACTCTGGCGCGTCAACGATGAAAACCTCCCAATCGCGCTGCACCACGGTTCGCTCGATGTCGCCCAACGCCGCAAAGTGGAAGCGGCGATGGCGCGCGGGGATCTGCGCGCGGTGGTGTGCACCTCGACGCTCGATCTCGGCATCGACTGGGGCGATGTAGATCTCGTGATTCAAGTCGGCGCACCGAAGGGCTGCGCGCGCCTGGTGCAGCGCATCGGCCGGGCCAATCACCGGCTCGACGAACCTTCGCGCGCGCTGCTCGCGCCGTCGAACCGATTCGAAGTGCTCGAATGCCGCGCCGCGCAAGAAGCCGTGGGGGAGGGCGCGCTCGATGGCGCGGACGCGCGCGTCGGGGGGCTCGATTGCCTGGCGCAACACATTATGGGCTGCGCCTGCGGAGAGCCGTTCGATGCCGATGAATTGTACGCCGAGGTGATCTCAGCTGCGCCTTATGCAGCGCTGACCCGCGCGCAATTCGGTCGCACGCTCGACCTCGTCGCCACCGGCGGCTACGCGCTGCGCGCCTATGATCGCTATCGCCGCATCGTGCAGGACCTCGCCACCGGCCGCTGGCGGCCGCGCAATCCAGGCGTGGCGCAGCAGCATCGCATGAATGTCGGCGCGATCGTGGAAAGCGAGATGCTGGATGTAAGGCTGGCGGTGCGCCCTTTGGACCGCCGGCGTCTCGCCGGCGGGGACGCCGGCGGCCCAAGAACGATGCTCCCCGGCCGACGACTTGGCCAGATCGAGGAATATTTCATCGAAGGGCTGACGCCGGGGGATTCATTCCTGTTTGCCGGCGAGGTGCTGCGCCTCATCGCCGTGCAGAACACTGATGCGCTGGTCGTGCGAGCGCGTGGCGAGCAAAATCCCAGTATTCCGTCTTATGCCGGCGGCAAATTTCCGCTTTCGTCGTTTCTGGCTGAGCGGGTGCGGCGCTTGTTGCACGAGCCGAAACGGCAGAAGCAACTCCCGTCGCAAGTGCGCGACTGGATCAAGCAGCAAAAACGCCGCTCGCTTGTGCCCGCGCCTGACCAGATGCTGGTAGAGACGTTTCCGCGTGCGGAGAAAAATTATCTGGTTTGTTACCCATTCGAGGGCCGGCTAGCGCATCAGACGCTCGGCATGCTGATCACCCGCCGGCTCGAACGCGCGGGGCTAAAGCCGCTCGGATTTCTCGCCAGCGAATATGCGGTGGCGGTGTGGGGGCTCGAACCGATGGGCGGCGCCGACTTCGCTGCATTGTTCGACGAAGACATGCTGGGCGACGATCTCGAAACCTGGCTCAACGAGAGTACGCTGATGAAGGCGACGTTTGCGAAATGCGCGGTGATCTCCGGCATGATCGAACGCAAGCGACCCGGCGCCGAGCGCAAGACCGGCCGGCAAGTGAGCTTCTCGACCGATCTCATCTACGACGTGCTCAAGCAATACCAGCCCGACCACATCCTCATGCAAGCCGCTTTCGCCGATGCCGGCGAAGGCTATCTCGATCTGAAGCGCCTCGGCGTGCTCTTGGCGCGCATCAAAGGCGCCATCGTGCATCGCGATCTCGATCATGTGTCTCCGTTCGCCGCCCCGGTGATGCTGGAAATGGGCCGCGTTCCGATCCAAGGGGCGGCGGAGGAGGCGATCCTGGAAGACGCGGCGAATTTGATTGCGGAGGCGATGGGATGACGCAAGGGGCGGCGCAAGTCCGGCGTCTCTTGGAAGCAAACACTAGCATACCGAAACGAATCCGCGTTAGCCTCCCGCTATGCCCTTGCTTGCCCGTTCCACGCCGAAAAAACCCGCACCCAAGCCTGCGCTTACGCTGGTGCGGGCCGAGCCGGTGCTTGCAATTGTGGATAGAAACGTCGAAGCGCGGCTTGCCGGCACCATGTTGGCAGCGCTGCCGGAGGGAGCGCTGTGGATCGAGCGCGGGCGCGCGCTGGTAGTGGCGGATTTGCACTTGGAGAAGAGTTCATCGTTCGCGCGCGGCGGCCAAATGCTGCCGCCCTACGATACGCGTGCAACCCTGGCGCGGCTCGCAGCTTTGATCGACGAGCACGAACCCGACATCGTCGTTTCCCTGGGCGATGCATTTCACGATGGCGGCGGCCCCGCGCGCATGGGCGAAGAGGATCGCGAGGCATTGCAGGCGCTTCTCGCTCGCGCCGACTGGGTATGGGTCGAGGGCAATCACGAGGGCAAAGCGGCGGAAACGCTGGGCGGCGTCGCCCGAGCCTCGCTGAAGCTCGGGACTCTCGATCTCCGCCACGAGCCGACCGGCGCGACAAACGAAATCGCCGGGCACTTGCATCCATGCGCGAAAGTTTTCGGCCGTGGCTTAAGCGTACGCCGCCGCTGTTTTGCTTATGACGGCGAACGCATGGTGTTGCCCGCGTTCGGGGCGCTGACTGGCGGGCTCAATCTGCGCGACCGCGCGTTCGCGCCTGTGTTCCCAAACGGTGCATTTGCCTTGGCGCTGGGAAAGAACGGCGTCCTGCCGATCGCGCCCGAGCGCTTATTGGCAGACTAGGGCAACCTAGTGTCCCGGATTTGAAGTTCGCACAGTCATTTGGATCGCGCGCGATGCGAACTTCAAATCCATCAGGGACACTAGAATCAATAGGTTATAGTGTGGCTGATGAATCTGAAATTCGCTCAGCGCTCGCCATCATGATCTTGCGAATTTCAGATTCGCCACACTAGAGCCCCCGCATCGCCGCCGCTAGCGGGATCAGCAAGCAGACAATCATCGTTCCACCTGTGAGCACTTGGCGGAGCGTGGGATACCAATCGGGCGCGTCGGCGTCTCGGGCGCTACGCTGATCCCAAATGTACTGGACCGCAAACAATCCCGCGTAACCGGCAGCGGCGCTGATGGCGCCGGGTATCAGAAGCACGAACAGGGCGAGCGCCCACCCCGCCAGGGTCGGCAGCGCGCTGAAGGCGAGGCGTGCAGGGTTAGGCGCGTGCGGTGAGCGGTGGATTTCCATGCCACACCTCACGCCGCCCAGAAACGACAACAAAGCGGCGCAATAGACCGCGAACGCGACGATGCCGAAATGCGCAGTTCCCGCGTGGCCGGCATAGAGCGAAACGAGCGCCGAGATCGCCATCGGTGCGAGCGCCAAAAATCCAAGCCGTAGCGCTGCGCGCGGGAGAGGCGTGGGCGGCGCGCTCATGAGCGGCGGAACAGGGCCGCTGCTCCCCAACCGATTCCAAGCGCAAGCAGCACCGTCAGCAGGCCGTAGAACAGCGGATATTGATTGGCGAGATCGTGGATGTTTCGCTCGATGCCGATGCGCGCGATATTCACCGGCGTGCGCTGCGAGGAGATCAAGCGGCGGTCGCGAAACAGATAGGTGTCGACCTGATATTCGTCGATGGGCGCGTTGGCGGGCAAGCGTACGACGGCGCGGAACAAGCCGCCGCGATAGAGCGTGATCGCGCCCTGGTTGGTTTCGCCCGTCACTCCTGCTTGTTCTTGATAGAGCCCCTGCGCGCGGCGGAGACGCACCAGAGCGGCGCGATAATCGGCGCCGGTGCTTCCGCGCGGCGTCTGGCTCGCCAGTTCTGCCGAGGCCGCCGGGTCGAGCTCGTAGCGGCGGATTGCAGCGGCAGGCGCAATCTCGTTGAGCGAGCGCGAGCTGAGTACGGCGAAGAAAGTCGGCGCGCTGGCGAATGCGACGCGATCGCCATTGACCCACAGCCCGAACACGCGGCGCTTGCGCATCAAAGTAGCGGGCTTGTCTGGACCGCGCACAACCACAACGATATCGCCGCGGCCGCGACGGTCGGGGTTGAACCCGAACACGGTGATGGATGAGCCGCGATAATCCGAGCCGACGCTGATGCGGTCCTCGGCGACGGCCGCGGGAAGATCGCGGGCGACGTCCCCAGGCTGGCGTTGCGCGTGCGCCGGCGCCACGAACGCCAAGAGCGCAAGGGCGGCGAGCATGCGCTTCACCAGCCGTCCCCAAGCACGTAGGTTTCCTGAGGAAGCGCCACTACGTCAGCCAGAAATTTCATGCTGGCAAGGATGAGAATGACGCCTAGAAGCGCGCGAATTTGCTCGCCCTTCAGCCGTGCTCCCAGTCGCGCGCCAAATTGTGCGCCGACCACACCGCCAAGCATAAGCAAGGAAGCGAGCACGAGGTCGATCGTGGTCGTGGCCTTTGCCTGCACAATGATCAGCAGCGATGTGACGATCAGTGTTTGAAACAGCGATGTGCCGACCACCACGTTCGTCGGCATGCGCAAGAGGTAGATCATCGCCGGAATGAGAATGAAGCCGCCCCCAACACCCATAATTGCCGCCAGCGCGCCGATCGCGAGCCCCAGCGTCAGGGGCGGGATGACGCTGATGTACAAACCAGAGCGCGGGAAAAGCATGCGGAAGGGGAGGCGGTGGGCGATGGTGCGCGCTGGACGGCGCAGAATGCTGACGCCGCGATGCGTGCGCCCGCGCATAACCGCGTAACTCTCAGCCAGCATCAGCCAGCCGACGCCGGCGAGCAATACGAGGTAGAGCAGCGAGATGACGAGATCGAGTTGGCCTAGGCCAAGCAGGCGCTGAAACAGCCAGACGCCCAGAGAAATGCCGATCATGCCGCCGATGGATAGAAGCATCCCCATGCGCCAGTCGACGCTGCGGCGGCGGGTCTGCGTCATGATGCCCGAAAACGAGGTCGCCGCGACTTGGCTCAAGCCGGTCGCGACCGCGACCGGCGCCGGCACCCCCAAGATAATCAGCGATGGGGTGACAATGAATCCCCCGCCAACGCCCACCAGACCGGACACAAAACCTACGCCGCCGCTCACCAACAAAATGAGCAACACGTTCACCGGCATTTCGGCGATCGGCAGGTAAATCAAAACTATCGCTCTGAACCAGGCGCCCGCGCGCCCGCGCGCCCTTATGGGCGCCCGGCTGCGCCGGGGCAATCGTCAAACGCTGCCGGCTAGCCGCAATTTTTAGCGGGCGGGGGCCGCCGCCGCGCGTTGGCCGAATTCGCCGTTTGCGGCAGCACTCGCAGCGCGCGGACGGAAGGCCTGCGCGCGGGCGCGCGCCTGCTGGGCCTGCGCCTGCGGCAATTGCGCCTCCAGCGCCGTTGCGCGCGCGCTCGCGTCCTGATCGCCCTGGCGGGATGCCACCAGGAACCAGAACAGCGCTTCCGAGGGCGAGGCGTTGACGCCTCGGCCCTGTTGATAAAGCACCCCGAGATTATACTGGCTGTCGGCCACGCCTAGTTCGGCTGCTTGTCGGAACCACCGGAACGCCGCCGCCTCATCGAGCGGGGCGCCTTCACCACGGGCGAAATAGACGCCGAGATCGTGCATAGCGCGGCGATTGCCTGCGGCGGCCGCCCGCTCGGTCCATTGGCGTGCGACGGCGAGGTCGGCGGTGACGCCTTCGCCACGCTCGTAGAGCTTAGCCAGGCGATATTGCGCCATTGCGAAACCGCGATCGGCGGCGCGCCGCAACAAGGTGACGCCTTCTTGCGTGCGCCCGGCGCTCAAACGCTGTAGGGCAAGTTCGTACTGGGCGGTCAGATCGCCCGATTGCGCAGCTTGCTCAAGCGAGGCCGAACTTGGCGCAAGCGGGCCAGCCATCACCGTCTCGTGCGAGTCCGCGAGTTCGGCGTCGCCCGCCTGCTCTGCGCCCTGGGCGAGCGGCGCCGACGTCGGCGCCTGCGCCGCTGCTGCTTCCACTGCGCGCGCGGCGGCGGCAGGGCTCACGCCAGCTTCGCTGGGGCGTGGCGTTGAAGGCGTTTCCTGCTGCGCACTCAGATACCAGGCGCCGCCGGCCAATAGAGCCACAACCGCGGTGGCCGCTCCCCACAAGATGACGCGGCTGGAGCCGCGCAGGCTAAGCCGTGGCGACGGCGCCCGCTCAGTGCGGGGCGACGATTGAGCCTGTGCTGCGCGACGGGCGACAGAAAGATAATCATTCCGGCCGGCCGGCGTGGTTGCTGCCGGTATAGTCGCTGGCGCGGAGGGGTGTGCGGTCAATGCTTCGCCAAGCGTGGGCGCTTCATCACCGATGTCGGAATCCCGCGTGTGGCCGAGAGAAGTTTCTTCCTCCTCTTCGGCTTGTGTCCACAGAGGTTCCTCCTGCGGCGCTGAATCCACAGTGGAGACAGACGTCGGCTCGTCCTCGACGAGAAGATCATCCAAGTCCTGCTCGAAATCCAATGGCGGCGGCGATGATTCCTCGACGGGCGGCGGCTCATCAAACTGCAGGTGCTCGCGCTTGTCCTCTTCAGAAAAATAGATGTCGAGGTCGTCGCACTCTTCGTCCTGCTCAGCGTGGAGCGAGGTGGGGGCGGACTCGGTTGGCGCCGACAGACCATGTGCATACGGCGCCAACGGCGCCGCGCGCAGCGGCTGCGCGGCGTTCATCGGCGATACGTAAGGCGGCGCTGTATCGAGATAATCGTCCAGATCGAGGTCGTCGGCGCGGCGCGCCGGCGTCGGCAACGTTTCCTCCAGCGTGTCGAGATCGCGTTCGCTCTCATAGCGCTCCAGTTTCGATGCGACGCTTGAGACCGCCTTCTGCACCGGTGCGATCGCGTCAGCGGAATTGGCTTCCACCTCGGCAAGACGCTGCATGATTGAGCCGATGGCCTCAGTCACGCGCGCGCCCGCGCGCTCTTCGCTATCGAGCATGCGCTCGCCCATGTCGCGCGCCAGCGCCTCTTGCCGCTGGTTGAAGCGCTCAGCCATGCGCGCGACTTGCTCGCCGACGTGCTCGATCGCCTGCGCGCTGCGCTTCTCTACTGCGCCGAAACGCTCTTCCAGGCGTTCGGAAAGGCGCCCGACCTCGAGGCCCATGCGGTCAAACGCCGCCGCTTCGCGGGTTTCTATTTCGTCGAAGCGCTGCTCCAGCGTCGTCGCCATGCGCGAGAGTTCTTCACGCACCGCCGCCGCCGCCGCATCGTCGTTGCGCGCTTCCACAGTGCGCAGGCGCTTATCGACCGTTTCCGACATCCGCCGGATTTCCAGCGAGATCGCTTCGATTGTTTGCGCTTGCCTGCGCTCGGCCGCGGCTAGGCGCTGGTTCACATCCGCGAGCGCTTCGTCGAAGCCTTCACCGCGCGAGCCTTCGAGTGCGGCCTGCAATTGTCCCGCCAGCTCGGCGCGAGCGTCGCCAACCATTTGCGAGAGCCGTTCCTCCAGCACCGCGCGCACCGCTTCGGTTTCCTGGGCGGCGTCTTTTTGTTCCATGCGTGCGCCGAGTGAGGAAACTGTTTCCTCAAGCGTGCGAATGGCGGTGTTGGCGGTTGACTCAGTTTCCGCGATGCGGTCGGCGAGCCGGCGCAGCGCCTGATCGAGCGTGGCTACGGCCTCGTTGTCGGCTTGGGATTCAGCGCTGCTTGTTTGTTCGACCTGGGAGAGCCGCGCTTCGAACGCCGCCAACGCATCGGTTACGGGGCTGGCTTCGGTTTTGCGCTCAAGCGTGATCAGGCGCTCAGCGATGTCTTGCTGCTGCTGGCGCACATCGGTGAGATCGACGCCCCCACCGCCGGCGCCGCTGTCCTCGACTTGCTTGACCCGCGCCGCCAGCGCCAGCTGCGCGTTGCGCAAATCGGCGATCGCCGCGCCCGCCGCTTGGCGCAGGCCTGCGGTGGATTCGCGCGCGCCTGCCTCAGCCCGCTCGATGCGGGCAATGAGCGTGGATTGCTCGCTCTTCAATTGCTCGATGACGCCGACGCGCTTGGCGATTTCGCTTTCGAGCCGCACCACTTCTTCAAGCAGGGCTTCGCGCGCACCGCGGGTTTCGCTTGCCGTCTCTGCGCGCACTTCCTGGATCGCGGATTCGATGACGCGGCGTGTGGAGGTTTCGGTCTCCGCCAGCCGGTCGCTCATTTGCTCCTGCAGCAACCGCAATTCGGCGACCGCGTCGGAGGAGGCTTGCGCTGCTTGGTATGCGGCCTCTTCAGCCACCTTGCGCGCTTCGACCAGCATCCGCGCGTGCGCGCTGGAGCGTGTTTCCATCTCGGTGGTGAGGAACGAGGCCGCCGCTTCGGCGCGGCGCGCCACTTCCTCGGCTATGGCGACTTGGTTTTCCAGCCGTGCGCGCACGCCGAGCAAATCCGATTTCGCAGTGTCGAGCGCGCGCCGGCTTTGCTCTGAATCTTCTTCAGCACGCTCAAGCCGGCCGCCCAGCGTGTCGCCGGCGATGCGAAAATGTTCGAGCGCCTCGGCAACGCGTTCGGCGCTCTCACTGGACACGGCCTCCGCGTCCTCAATGCGCGCCGCAAGGCCAAGCACGGAGCGGTCGATGGTGGACACGGCGCGGTCGAGCCCGGTCACCGCCAATTGCGTACGCCGCTCGATCGCCTCAAGCCGCTGCGCCAGGCGCGCGGGATCGAGCGTGCGCGGCGGCGGCGAGGAGGTGCTCAAGTCCCAATCGCCGTCTTCGCTCTCTTCCAGTCGCGCGGAACTCAGCGTGCGCAACGGGCGTTGGCGCGGCGCAGTGGGCTGCCCCCCGTGCGGCGCTTGGTTCGCGAGAGCGAAGTTCAGGTATTCGGCCACGGTCATGCCCTGGCGTTCGGCTGCTTCACGCGCGGCCTCGCGCACTTTCGGGTCGATGCCCTTGACGTTCCAGCTTTGCGCGCCGCTCATTGTTCAGCCCTCGCGATCGACGGCGCCGCCAACGGCGCCGTCACGCCCAACCACGCTTGCGAATACCCAGCCCTGAGAATCGCAGATGGTTCAGCAGTGTCGATCAAACTGGGCGCGGTGTTAATGGCGGGTAAAATGATGAACGGGGAGAAACCATGACAAGCACGCCACGCTCTTTCGGACCCGAAACGCAAGGCGCCATATACGCGCGCGGACTGGGCGGCGCCAAACCCGATATCCCGACGGCTTTTCCACGGCTGGAGGCCGACGCTGCCGCGCGGATGTCGCCGGAAGCGTTCGCCTATATTGCGGGCGGCGCCGGACTTGAAACGACAATGGAGGCGAACCGTTCCGCGTTCGCGCATGTGGAAATCTCGCCGCGCATGCTCGCGGGCGCCGGCGCGCGTGAGCTCGGATGCGAAATATTCGGTGTCCGCGCCGCGGCCCCTTTGATGACTTCACCCATCGGCGTGTTGGAAATGGCGCACCCCGATGCTGATCTTGCGGTCGCACGCGCAATGCGCGACCTCGGTTTGCCGATGATCATATCGAGCCAGGCGTCGTTTCCGATGGAGGCAATCGCCAAGGCCAATGGCGACGGCCCGCGCTTCTTCCAGCTCTATTGGGGCAAGTCGGACGCAATCGCGGAGAGTTTCGTCAAACGCGCCGAGGCCTGCGGTTGCAAAGCGATTTTCATCACGCTCGACACCACAATTCTGGGCTGGCGCCCGCGCGACCTCAATCTCGGCCATCTGCCGTTTCTGCAGGCCAAGGGCATCGCCCAATACACGTCCGATCCTGCCTTCCGAGCCCTGCTGGCGCAGCCGCCTGAGGAAAACGCCTTCGCGGCGGCGGCGCACTTCACACAGGTGTTCTCCGACCCCAGTCTGGATTGGGCGCGGATCGCCAAGATCAGGTCGTGGACCGAGCTCCCGGTGGTGCTGAAAGGCATTCTGCGCGCCGACGACGCCGCCAGGGCGGTTTCGGAGGGCTATGACGGGATCATGGTCTCCAACCATGGCGGTCGCCAGATTGACGGAGCGCGCGGCGCGCTGGCGTCGTTGCCGGGCGTGGCAGCGGCCGCTGCAAACCGGGTTCCGGTGCTGTTCGACAGCGGCATTCGCTGCGGCGCCGACATATTCAAGGCGCTGGCGCTGGGCGCAAAAGCAGTCGGGATCGGGCGCCCCTATGTCTACGGCCTGGCGCTGCAGGGCGAAGCGGGGGTTCGTGCGGTATTGGAAAACCTCATCGCCGAACTCGATCTCACAATGGCTTTGGGCGGGGCCAAGTCCATTTCCGAGTGCCGCGACAAATTACTGACGCCTGCGTCATTTTTTGATTGACGTTAGCGTCAACGGCAATGTAAATGTTCGCCATCTGGGGGATTTCGGACCAAGCACGATGTCGACTGACCAGAGCTACACAATTTCGCAACTTGCGCGCGAGTTCGGCGTCACCGCCCGCGCACTTCGCTTTTATGAGGATAAGGGCCTGCTTTCGCCCCGGCGCGACGGGCTCAACCGCGTCTACAATCGCCGCGACCGCGCCCGCTTGCAGCTGATATTGCGCGGCAAACGCGTTGGCCTTTCCCTGCTGGAGATCAAGGAGATCCTCGATCTCTACAAGGTCGACCAGCGCGCCCAGGCGCAAACGGCGCTGAAGCGTTTCAAGGCGCGCATCGTTGCGCTCGAAGAACAGCGCCACGATGTCGAAGCCGCCATCGAAGCCCTCACCAGCGGTGTCAAACAACTTGAAGCGCTTCTCGCCAAACCGGCCGCGCCCGCCGCCATCGGCGCCGCGCGCGCGTTCGAGCAAGAAGCCAAGAAGCGTTTGGAAGAAGTGCACTGAAGCGAGTAGTGAGTGGTCTCCGTCATTCCGGGATCGCGAAGCGAAACCCGGAACCTTCCGGGTTCGCCGCGGAGTTTACCTTCGGGCCGGCCTAAGGCCGGACCCGGGGGCGGCGCCCCGGAATGACGAATGAGATGTTCAAAACCAAAGAGCGTCAAAGATGCCGTCTTACAAAGCCCCGTTACGCGAATACAAATTCCTCATGAACGAAGTGCTCGACATCGGGCGCTATTCAAATCTGCCGGGCTTCTCAGAGGCGCCGCTCGATCTGATCGAGCAGGTGCTGGAGGAGGGCGCGAAATTTTGTGAGGGCGTTCTGGCGCCGCTCAACAAGGTCGGCGACGAGCATGGCTGCACGCGTGCGGCTGACGGTTCGGTGACGACGCCACCTGGGTTCAAGGACGCTTACAGGCAATTGGTGGATGCGGGCTGGCCGGCGCTGTCGAGCGATCCGAATTATGGCGGGCAGGGCTTGCCTCACATCGTGGCGCTTGCCTGGAGTGAAATGGTGGCGAGCGCCAATATGGCGTTTGGCATGTATCCGGGGCTCAGCCACGGCGCCTACGAGGCCATCCACCAACACGGCAGCGACGAGTTGAAGCAGACCTATCTGCCCAAGCTGGTGACCGGGGAATGGACCGGCACCATGAACCTCACCGAACCGCACTGCGGCACCGATCTGGGCCTGTTGCGCACCAAGGCGATACCGCAAGCTGACGGCAGCTACCGCATATCCGGCCAGAAGATTTTCATCTCCGCCGGCGAGCATGACCTCGCCTCCAACATCATCCATCTGGTTATCGCGCGTATCGAAGGCGCGCCCGCGGGAACCAAAGGCATTTCGCTTTTCATCGTGCCGAAATTCCTGGTGAACGCCGATGGCTCGCTCGGCGCGCGCAATGGAGTCGTGTGCGGCAAGATCGAAGAGAAGATGGGCATCCACGGCAACTCGACCTGCGTGCTGAACTACGACGATGCGGTGGGTTATCTCTGTGGCGTCGAGAACAAGGGCCTTGCGGCCATGTTCACGATGATGAATGTGGCGCGCCTGGGCGTGGGCCTGCAGGGGCTGTCGCAATCGGAGGTCGCCTACCAGAACGGCCTCGCCTACGCCAAGGATCGCCTGCAAATGCGCTCGCTGACGGGCGCGAAGAATCCCGACGGCCCCGCCGATCCGATCATCGTCCATCCCGACATCCGCCGCATGCTGATGGACGCAAAAAGCTTCAACGAAGGGGCGCGCGCGTTTACGTTCTGGACGGCGCTTTATGGCGATCTCATGCATGCCTCGCCCGACGAGAGAGTGCGCGAGAAGGCCGGCGACTATATGGGTCTGATGACGCCGGTGATAAAAAGCTATCTCACCGACAAAGGTTACGCCAACGCCACCAATTGCCAGCAAATCTTCGGCGGCCACGGCTACATCGAAG
>CADEEA010000021.1 GCA_902826245.1 uncultured Alphaproteobacteria bacterium
CCAGGGCGACTTGTTTGCCTGGCAATTTGCATTTCGAGTACTTCGTTGGTGCGGCCGTAGGCGGGCAGCGTGTGGATGCGCAGATCGAGCCGGCCGGTCCAATTGCGCTTGCCCCATACGATAACATCGGCAGCCGAACGCTCTAGCGCCTCTGACGCTTCCGCGGCGACACGCCGGCGCGGTTCGGGATGCGCATTTGGCGCGAGGGTTTTCAGCCGCAGCGGAAACACGTCAACTTGAACGTCGCTCTCGAACGAGAACAAGCCGAAATTGTCCTCGATCGCTTCCTTCATTTCCTGGCGCATCAGGCCGCCGCCGCCATCGATCTCGCAGATTAGCACCAGCGCGCGGTGATCCTTGGTGCGGCGCAGCGCTTGCGCTCGCAATGCCACGCGGGCGGCGCGGCTGGCCTTGCCCATGCCGGCGAGCATCCAAAAGGCGCTGATCAGTAGCGCCGCCAAGCCCATGGACATGAACAGCATGAATACGTTCGGCGATTGCACGAACGCGTCCTGAAACTCGCGCGGCATCAGCCGCATGAGCCTCGAAGCCCAGTCCGGCGCGCCGTCCGCAGCTGCCAATAGCGCAAAATTACCCATTCAGCGTCCGTGGCCAATGCCAAGAGGAAAGCTGTAGCACCGCCCTCCCGCACCGCACAACGGTCTAAGGCGCCAGGTGTTCCGTTTTGTTCCGAGCGGCGCCCGCCCGGAAGGCCGCGAACCATCGCGGAGTGTGGGCCGTTCGCAGGCGATTCCGGCATTCGACCTTGCGGCCCGGCCGGCACAACGGGCAAACTCTGGCCCAACGTGCGCCGAACAGCGCCTCCATAGGGAACCTGAACATGAAAACCCGCGTCCTCGCCGCCTGCCTGCTTGCGACAACCGCCCTCACCGGCTGCGCCACCGCGCCAGCTGCCGACAGCGCCGTAGCGGCGACCTCCCCGGCCTACGCAGCCGCGCAGGCCGATGTCGCGCGCCTGACCGCGCAAGCCAACGAGAACATCCTGCTCAAACCCTGGTCCGGGCCCCATGACGGCGTGCCGCCGTGGGATCGCGCCGACCCCGCCTTGATGCCCGCGGCACTCGAGCTCGGGATCGCACTGCAGGAAGCCGAAGTACAGGCCATCGCCAACAACCCGGCGCCGGCAACGTTCGAAAACACCATGGCGGCGCTGCAGAACGCCGGCCGCCACATTGATCGCGCCACGACGATTTTCGGCGTGATGACTGACAATATCAGCACTGAGACAATCCAGAACATCGAGGCGGAATGGTCGCCCAAGCTGACAGCGGCAGGCAACGCCATCACCTTCAACCGCGCGCTCTTCGCCCGCATCGATGCGCTCCACCAACAACGATCAACTTTAAACCTCAGCGCCGAGCAATTGCGCCTGCTTGAGCGCACGCACGCCGGGTTCGTGCGCGCGGGCGCCGCAGCAACGCCGGAGCAGCAAGCCCGCCTCGGCGCGATCAACGAGGCGCTGTCCACCAAATTCGCCGATTTCGGCCGCCGCCTGCTGGCCGACGAGAACACCGCGATCTTCATCACCCGCCGCGCCGAGCTCGCCGGCCTGCCGCCCAACATCGTCAGCGCATTGGCAGCAGCCGCCACAGAGCGCGGGCACGCGGGTCAATGGGCGGTGGTCAACACCCGCTCCAGCGTCGACCCCTTCCTCACCTTCTCGTCCAACCGGCGTCTGCGCGAGCAAGTGTGGCGCGCCTTCAAGAACCGCGGCGACAATGGCGATGCGAACGACACCAATGCGGTGATCGCCGACATCATGCGTTTGCGCGCCGAACGCGCGCAAATCCTGGGCTTCGGGAACCACGCCCAATATCGCATGGCCGACACCATGGCCCTGGACCCCGCGCGCGCTCAGGACCTGATGATGCGAGTCTGGCGCCCGGCTGTGGCGCGCGTGCAGGAAGAGGTGCGCGACATGCAGGCGATCGCCAATCGCCAGCGCGCGCGCATCACTATCGAACCGTGGGACTACAATTACTACGCCGAGCAGGTGCGTCGCGACCGGTACAATCTCGATCAGAACGAGCTCCGCCCCTATTTCGAGCTCAACAACATGATCAACGCTTCGTTTTATATGGCCAACCAACTCTACGGCCTCTCCTTCCGTGAAATCACCGGGACAGTGCCTGTGTTCGAGCCCAATGTGCGCGTATGGGAAGTCACCGATCGCGACGGATCATATGTTGGTCTGTTCTACGGCGATTATTTCGCGCGCGCGGGCAAACGCTCCGGCGCATGGATGAACACGTATCAGTCGCATGAGACGTTCACCGGGCGCACGATCACGCCGATCGCCTCCAACAACAACAATTTCGTAGGCGGCGCAGAGGGCGAGCCGGTGCTGATCTCGCTCGACGACGCGCAGACCCTGTTTCACGAATTTGGACACGCCATCCACTATCTCGTGTCGACCGTGAATTACCCCGGCCTCGGCAACACTCCGCGCGATTACGTCGAATACCCGAGCCAAGTGCACGAACATTGGGTGTTGACGCGCCCAATCCTCGATCAATTCGCGCGCCATTATCAAACCGGCCAACCGATGCCCCAAGCTTTGGTGGACCGCGTCAACAACGCGGGCACTTTCAATCAGGGCTACGCCACGGTTGAATATCTCTCGTCAGCGTTGGTTGACATGGCGATGCACAACCGCGCCGATCCGATCACCGATCCGGACGCGTTCGAGCGCGAGACGCTGGCCTCGCTCGGCATGCCGCGCGAGATAGCCATGCGGCACCGACTGCCCCAGTTCGGCCACCTGTTCTCGAGCGACGCCTACTCAGCCGGGTATTACTCGTATCTCTGGTCCGAAGTGATGGACGCCGACACCTGGGAAATGTTCACCGCCACCGGCAACGTGTTCGATCCGACCGTCGCCGCCGGCATGCGCAACATCATCCTGGCGCCCGGCAACACCACCGACCGCGCCGAGGCCTACCGGCAGTTCCGCGGCCGCGACCCGGACGTGAACGCGCTATTGCGCGTGCGTGGATTCCCGACCGGGGAAGGACGCTAAAGCCCAATCTCACAGTCGCCCTTCGACGCATTTCTTGCTAAACTACCCCCAGCAAGAGGGGCGTCGACATGGCGGATCGGATGCGTTTTCCGGGATTGAGGCTGCGCTCGAAAGCGGCCTCGGGCGAAAGCGGCGGCGCGATTTGGGCGCCGGTGACGGCCGTCGGCACGCTGGTTGGCGGCGCGGCGGCGCTGTTCGCATGGCTGTGGCCCGACCGGGAACCGGCGCCCGTGCTCAACGGCCAACGCGAAGCCGCGCCGATCAGCTCGGACGCGCCGCTCTCTATGATGCGCCAAGCGGCAAATATCACCGCCAATGATGATGTAGAGCTGCGTCAGCTGGTTGGCAGATCGCTTGACCGCATCGCCTCTGGCGCAACCGCTGCGCCTGGCTTCGTAGACGGAATCGCGCGGCTCCAGCCCGGCGAAGCCGCGGTCTGGCGCGTACATCTAGTGGCGCAATCGTCCTATATGATCGTCGGCGCTTGCGACAACGAGTGCTCCAACATCGACATCGAGCTTGTAGATGGGGCCGGGCGCGTCGTGGCGAGCGACACCCTGCCCGACAATTTTCCGATGGTGCCCTACACGCCGGCCGCTTCCGGTGCGCACGACATCCGACTTGTGCTGCAAGGCTGCCAGCTCGCGCCATGTTATGCTGGCGCGCGTGTGCTCAGCGGCGGCTGACGGCGCGCCTAAGCTCGCGCTATAGGTACGGGTAGCAAGCCTCGCGGTCCAATTCGATCTTGAAATGGCTCGCCAGGGCGGCGATGGCAGCGGCGTACTCCGCATAGGGGTCGGAATTGCGCACCCCCACGATGACGCATTTGAAGTCTCTGCGCCGCCGCCCGCCAGGGGGCAGCATCGCGGTCGCTAATCCCCCGCCGCCATCAGCGCGTAGGGTCAGGAACATTGGCATGGTCCGGGCGATGTGGTCTTTGAGGCCGATTGCCTGCTCAAACGAAGCGACGCCGAGCGGCGCCTGGTATTGATCGCGCGCGTCCGCTTCGTAGGTTCGAAAATACCGGTCCACTGCGTGGCGCATGAGCGCGGCTTCAGCCTCCGCCTCCGCCTCGGTTTCAATTCTGAACCAGGTCGCGCCCCCGTGGGCGTCGCAGACATAGAGCATTCCTACAGCATAGCATCTTCGCAGGCGTGCACGGGTCCAAAGCGCCCGCTCTCATGCGCTGAACCGCCGAGTGTTGTCGCCAGGGCACGCGTTTGGCGCGTGCGCATTACTTAGCAGGGTACATCCACCATCACGTAGCGCTGGGCGTAACGATCCCATTGGCGTTCGCGCCGGGTGCAATCGGCGGGTCCGTCGTTGTAGCCGGGCTCATAGGCGCCTTGGTCGTAGTAACGGCGCGACGGTTCGCAGCGTTGGTAATTGTCATAGCAACGCGCCCGCGGCTCGCGCGGCTCACTCGCCGCGGCGCCGATCGCCAAACCGAGAACCAAGCCAATAACCCCCGCCGCGACTGCATCGCCGTGATCGTCACGGTCGCGCCGATAACGGCGGTGACCGCGATCATACCGATGATGATCGCGGTAGTCGCGATCATGGTAATAATCGCGGTGCCGATCGCCTCGATAATCGTCGTGGTAGCCGCGGCGATCCTGGGCTTGCGCGACATCCGGCGTAATCGCCGCGAAGGCTAAGGCTGCAGCGGCGAGTACGGAAATGAGTTTGCGCTTCATCAGTTTTGCTCCGCTCCCACACTGAGGCAAAGCGGCTGAACCTAACCTGAATGGGCGGGTCTCGGCGGGGGTTATCGCACCCGACGCCTGCGCATCTCCGGGACGGCGTCGCGATCGGCCATGCCTAGCGAGCGACGGCACACGTCCTCGGGCGTATCGAGACGCGGGCTCATCGGATCGCTGTCGAAGGCGCCTTGCTCGCCTATCACGCACCGATCCCACGCACGGATGTCCTCCATGCGTTCGATGATGTTGCGCGGATCGCCGTTAGGCGCTGGAACCTGACGCTCAGTCTGGCCGGGGACTACGATCTCATCTTCGCCAGTGCGAGGGGCTCGCCGAGGCGCAGCTGGCGGGGCGGCGACATTCTCAGCGACCACACTCGGCTGCGGCGGGGTTTCAATTGGTGGAAGCTGGGCGGCGGGGACCGGAGCTGCGGGCGCTTCAGCGGCGGGCGGGCGCGTGACGCCGCGGCCAACCGGCTCCACGCCCGCGCAGGCGGCGAGCGCCATTATGGCCGACACAAAGATCATGCGCCTCAACATGGTCGCTCCCACTCATACGGCTTCAAGCTACTTAGGCCCGAATTGAGGCGCTCCCTAGGCTCGCGTCGCCGAAATTCTCCAAAACCCCCAAGAATCTTGCGCAGTTGTAACGCGTTACTGCGCATTGCAGCGCTCACCAAAACCGCGACAAGACTTGACGCAGCCGCCCCCATGGGGTTTTCGACAGGCCGCTGGGATAACACGAAAGGGCGCAAGAATGCGCATTGCTTCATTCCTCGCCGCCGCCGCTTTGGCGCTATTGGCTACCGCTTGCGCGAACCGCACCGGCGACATGACCATAGCCGATTGGTGCGCGGCCGATTCCAGCAGAGCCAATTCCGACATCTGCAAGCAGCACGCCGATACCGAAAACGTCCGCACCAGCCTGGGCGATCGCATTGCCGGCGTGCTTGGCGTAGCCAACCGAGCCCAGTCCACCGCCGATCAGGCCATGGCGCGCAACATGGCGTGCGTCACTCGCACTTTGAACCGCACAAGAACGGGAACCTGCGACCCCGGCTATACGCTGACCGGCTGCACGCAGACCCGATACGGCGCGAGCGCGGGCGGCATGGCGATCCTGCGTTCGGTGAATGACACCGAATGCCGTTTCAACAGCCAGGTGTTGGAGGTGCAGGTGCGCTGCTGCGCCATGGGCCCCAACCCGCCGCCCGCGACAATGGTGCGCGACACGCCGCCGCCACCAGCGCCGCCGCAGCCACGGCCGATTTCCTAAACGGCCGCGGACAGACGCATCGCCGCCAAGCGCGCGAACAGCAAGGTCACGGCCTTGCGTCGCGCGCCCACAAGTCGCTGCAACGGCGCGTCTCGCAGGATCGCGCCGCCAAAGCCATCGGCGACGATAAGGCCGACATCGTCTGGGATAAGATCGCACGGAAAGTCCTCAGTGACGGCAAAGAAAAACCGGTCGCAATATTCGCGGTAGTCCGGCCATTTCTGGTCAACGGTGAAATCCTCGACGCAGGATTTGGTTTCCACGATCCAGATTTCGCTAGCGCTGCTTAGCCCCATCAGATCGGCGCGCCGGCCGTTGGCGAGAGGGACCTCCAGGATCGAAGCGAGCCCATGATCGTACAGAACGCGCGTGACGCCGCGCGCCAGGGCGGCGGTGATCTCGGGGCGCGTGTGGGGTTCGTCCGATTGATCCACAGCGGCGAAACTTGCACATTTCGCGTGAGCGGGCGAGAGCCCCCCGGGGTGCGGCCTTCGAAGGCTCAGGCTGGCGAAGAATGGCGTCACGTTGGGCGTGTCGAAGCGCGACGCCGGCCGTGTCGTGATTCCAAACTCTGCGTCCGGCCCTAGCGAAACCAAATTAGCTCCGCGGCCACTGCCAAGGCCGCGGCCGCCGCCAAGCCATAAATGAAGAACATCACCCGCTTCTGGCCTGCGAGTAATCCCTTGGCGGTTGGACTCAGATTTTCCCACGCTGGCTTTTGCGTTTCGGCAAAGGCATCGAATTTGTCGCCCCATTGCGCGCGCGCCCAGGCAATGTCTTCGACCGCCAGATCGAAGCCCGTGTGCTTTTTGTGCTGATAGCCATCAACCGCCCATTTGAATTTATAGGCGTCACGCAACGCGAATTGGATGCCCATGGCGGCGGCGGCGGCGTTTAGCTTTTGGTTCTCTTCGTCAGTGAGCTTGCCCCATTGCTTCAGATAAGCCGCACCGACCCGCCAGCGGCTGCCAAGCACGAACAGCGCGACAACGATCACGTCCAGCGCCACCACCGGCACATCGAACGGCAGCCAGCCGAACAGAAACTCAAACGCCGGCCGATAAAGCCCGCGGAAAGACTCGAGGCCCTGATGGATCGCCGCGCCCGCAATGTTCAGGAATTGCTCAAGTTGCGGCGCCACATCGCGCAGACGCGCCTGGCACCAATTCCAGATCGCGAGCCAGATCTTCAGGTCTTCGACGATGCCTACCAAGCCAACGATAGAAGCGATCTGAGAAAACCAGGACCAGGCGACGCCAAGCTTCGCACTCAAACCATCAGGATTGCCGCGCCCACTCATTCCTACCCCCGCCATGGTGCAGCGAACTCACACCCACACGGCAGTTAGGTCAACTCTATCCCCTTAGGCGGCCTTCTCCGCCGCCCTGCGCGGGCTCGGCGGCGGCCCAAGCGGTTGTGGGGCCCGCGCCGGCAAATGGCAGGTCACAGTGACGCCTCGGCCCGGTTCGCTGGCGAGCGCTACCCAACCACCGTGCATCTCCACGAACGAGCGCACGAGGGCGAGGCCGAGACCCGCGCCCTGACGATCGCCTGCGGCGAAACTATCGAATGCGCGCGCCTGGGCGTCGAAGGCCATGCCCTTGCCGGTATCCTGCACCACCAGCCGCACGACGCCATCCATGCGCTCAGCCGACACGGTGATCGAGTCCCCTCGCTCGGTGTGCTTCAGCGCATTTGCGAGCAGGTTCACGATCACTTGCGTAATGCGCTTATGGTCAGCCTCGATTGCGCCGATCTTCGGGTCGCACTTTACCTTGATCGGCACCTCGGTGTCGCGCGCCTTGGAGGCGGCCATCTGCACGCTTTCGTTGATGGTCTCGTAGAGATCGACAGGCCCGAGATTAAGCTCGACATTGCCCGCTTCCACCATCGCCACATCGAGGATGTTTTCGATCAGCTTGGTGAGGCTTCCCGACGATTCCAGGATCGCCTCGACGCCCGCGGCTTGGCGGTCGTTCAAGGGCCCGTAGATTCTGTGGTGCAGCAATTCGGCGTTGCCGGAGATGGTCTGCAGCGGATCGCGCAATTGGTAGGAGACGTTCTCGACGAATTGGGTCTTCAGCTGATCGGCCGCCTCGAACGCCTCTGCGCGCTCACGCAGGGCGTCTTCGACGCGCCGGTCGGCGGTGATGTCCTGGAACGCCACCAGAGTGGCGCCGTCCGGAAGCGGACGAGTGAGAAACTTAAGCACGGTGTCGTCGCTGCGGCGCATCTCGCCGCGGTACTCGGTTCGCGCCTCCGGCGATGGATCGGTGATGCGCGCGCGCACCTGCGCCCATACGGCGCGATCGTGAAACAGCGGCTGGCAGATTTCCACCACGCGTTCGAATGTCATGTCGTTCTCGATCGACGCAGCTTCGAGCTTCCACATTGCCTGGAACGCCGCATTGGAGAGCTTCAGGCGGCCGTCGAGGCCATAAACGACGACTGCTTCGTGCAATTTGTCGAGTGCGGCGCGCTGGGTCTGGAGCAGTGCATCGTACGAGCTTTTGAGCGCGACTTCATTGGTGATGTCGGAGAATATCAACAACAGCCCGCCGTTTGGGTGACGCTGGCGCGCGACCCGAAGCATGCGCCCGTCTGGCAGCACCCAGAGATCCTGCGGCAGCTCCGCCACTTCCTGGTAGAGCGCGAGCTCGCCTGCGCGCCATTCGGCATAATTGGCGTGCGCAGGAAGCTTGCGCTTCTCCTTGAGATAATCGAGCCAAGCGGCATGGCTTGGCCGGTCGGCCAGGAACGCCGGATCGAGCTTCCAGGTGCGCTCGAACGCGAGATTGTAGAAAGTGAGCCGCTTCTGCGCGT
Organism: uncultured Alphaproteobacteria bacterium; assembly: GCA_902826245.1. Classification (GTDB taxonomy): domain Bacteria; phylum Pseudomonadota; class Alphaproteobacteria; order Caulobacterales; family Aquidulcibacteraceae; genus Vitreimonas. The sequence continues at coordinate 8,842 of CADEEA010000021.1, forward strand.
CGAACACGGCGACGCCTTCGGCCAAGTGATTCAAGGTTTCGTCATGGGCGCGCTGCTGGCGACCCAGTAATTCGCGCGACGCTTCGATGTCGGTAACGTCGATGGCGATGCCAGCGGCGCCGCCGACGACAGGGCTCATGCGGATGTTGAGGGTCCGCAATTCGCCGCCCACGACCGCTGAGCGGGTCTCCTCGACCGTTTCCCCTGACTCGATGGCCTTGCGCGCCAGTTCCGATGCGCCTTGGTCGAGCTGGAGATTGCGCACGATCGCTTGGTCGAGCGATTTGGCTTCCAGCGCAGTTAGATAGCCGGGATTCGCCCATTCCAGCTTCAATGCGGCATTGACGCGCCACGCCATGAACGGCGCTTGTGTCCACATTTCAAGGAATGCGGCGGGATCGCGCGCGATCACCTGTCGCGCATCTTCGATGCGTCCCTTGGCGCCGCCCTCCTCAACGCCGCGAACGCTGGCGTCGACGATCCAAACCACCGCGCGCGCGCCCGCGGTGCGGCCATCGACTTCCACGAACACGCCGTCGGGGGTTGAAACCGTCAAGGAGAACGGCGCGCCCTCGCGCCGCAGGCGTGTGAGCGCGGGTGCAAGCCGCGTCGTCGCACCGGTGGCCGCTTCGGCGTCGAACGCAGAAAGGCCTTGCAAAATGCGCTGCGCGGCGTCGGCGGCCATGCTGGAATCAGAGAACCGCAACAGACTCGCAAGCGCCAGCGGGCTGCCATAAATGCGCGGCGAGCCCCAATCGCCGCCCCCGGAATCGGTTTCTTCCCAGATCAGGACAACGCCAGGGAACGCGCCGAAGATCGCGTCCGCCCACGCGACTTTGTCTTCCAAATCGCGCACGCGCCGTTTCCAGACCTCGATGCTGCCGCGCGCGCCGTCGGTGACCCGCAGCGCCCATAAGAGCGATGCAAAGCCGAGCGCGGCTGAGCCAGCAGCCACCAGCAGGCTTGCGAATCCGCCGTCCAAGACCGACCCCTAATTTCATCCACAGCGAAACGAATCGCTCAACCCCGCCCGCATCCTCACGCATGCGCGCGACAATGGGAACGGCGCAGGCGTTCAGAAGCGTTAACAACAGCTTAAATTGATGAAGGCCAGGTTAAGTTAAGAAAGTTCAACACCTTAACCAGCGGCGACGCCGCGCACTCAACGTCCCCGAAACGCCATCGAGGCGGCCGCTCGAGGGATGCGGCCCTTCTGGTGCAGACGAAATACAAACGACATGCGAAACACCTCGCCGTAGCGGGCATGGACATCTGGCTTCGGCTCAAACTGGGCTTCCCGCAGCGCACGCCGCGCGGCCTTGAAGAACGCCTCGGTCGGCCACGCATCGACGCTTTGGATCGCCTTTGCCCGCCCCTCGGCGCTCACTTCGAAGTCAACGACGGCAACGCCTTCTATGCCGAAGCGCTGCGCCACCTTGGGATAAGTCGGGGCCAATGGCGCGACGGGCGCCCATTGCATCGCCTCTTCGTCGTCGCTCCACTCGCCAACCACGCAGCACGCGCCCTCGGGCAAGCCTTGCTTCGCCCGCGCCGCCTCCCACGCCGCCGCTTCGCGCTCCTTAAGCATTTCCGCCGCGGCGAGAGATAAAAGCACAACGCCGAGCACGAAAGCGCCTGACACCGTTAACGCGAACGCGCCACCCAGGCCTTGCTGGCGCAGGGCGCCGGTGATGGCGAGATGCACGAACACCACAACCAGAAACAGCACGCCATAAAAAAGCGCGCGAAGCGCCAGCGCCCAAAGCGTTCGGGTGGCGGTGACCAACATTGGTTGGGGGGCTCCTAGACGGCGCCTTCATGCCCCGCCAAGATGGCCTCGGCAATGCGCCTCTCGGCAAGTTGAGCAAGATCAACGCCAGCTTCGCCGACGTGAAGGAAATGAGACATGTCCCGGCTCTGCAGCGCTGTGATCGCGCCGTTCTTCTGCTTCCTGGCGCTCGGCGCATGCGCCAGTCCGCCCAAGCCTCAACCAAGCGCTCCGCTTGCGCCCGCAGCGCTTCAGGGTCTCCAGCTTGCCGAGACCCATTGCTCCCGCTGCCACGCCATAGGCGCCGACGGCGGGAGTACGCACCCGATGGCGCCCCCGTTCCGAACGCTCTCGCGCAATTATCCGGTTAATTCGCTCGAAGAAGCGTTCGCGGAAGGGATCGCGGTCGGCCACCGCGACATGCCGCGCTTTGAACTCGAACCCGCTCAGATCGACGCAATCGTTGCCTATCTCAGCGCCATTCAGGAGCGGCCAGCCCCTTAGCCCAGAAGCGCTTCGATCGCGACGATGGCCCGTGTGCATGCTTGCGCGCACTCGGAGCACTGGGCGTGGTGATCGACGTGGGGCAGACACGCCGCACGGCAGGCCGCACAGGCGTCGCGACACACAGCGAGCTGGGCGGCCGCTAGCGAAGACCGGCTCTGGATCAAGGTGCTTGTGGTCCCGCAAACGCTGAGCATTTCGCGCACTGCGCTGGCACAGGCGGCCATGCTGGAATCCCCTTGCGCCAATAATGAGAGGCAATGGGTCAAGCAGGCTTGGCCGACCATGTCGCAATGGGCGAGCGCGTGCACACTTGCACTTTCCTGCTCGCTCAACCCGTCGGCCGATGGGGTGCGGCCAGCATGCCCTTGATGGCCGGAATGGTCCTGATGTTGCGCCGGAATGGGCCGCGGCTCCTCGCGGCGGCGAAAAGGCCATATCTGCGCGCGCGCTTCCTTGGCGCTTAGGGCCACGAGCGCAGTCGCGCCCAGCATGATCGCCCGTCGGTCGTGGTGCACGCGCAGCCTCCTCGAATCGGTAGCGAGGTTAGCCCTGAGTGGCGTTAACGCAAATCAGTGATGTTGGTGCGCGCCCGGCCGGCGCACGACAGCGTCCGCCTCAACGACGCCGGCGTCCTCAAAGGTCAGCCGTAAGCGAACGCGATCGCCAGGACGCAGGCGATCGGCCAAGCCCACCAGCATGATGTGGGCGCCGCCCGCTCGAAACGACAAAGCGCCGTTTTCATCGGCGGCAAGGCCGTACCGCATTGGCCGCATCTGCATCACCCCATCGACAAGGCGCATGTCGTGCATGTCCGCACGTGTTGCGCAATCGCAGGACGCGCCAAGCAAGCGGTCGCCGCTCGCATTGCGAATGCTCAGGTACACAGCAGCTTCGGTCGCGCTTGGCATCGGCGCCATGACCCAGGCGTCCTCCACGATCGGCGCAGAGGTTTGCGCCGCCGCGGGGACAGCGAAGGCAAGGGCCAGGATGAGAGCTAGTGCGCGCATGAAGCGCACACTAGCTAAACGCCGCCCGGGGGAAAGCGAACACAACCAAGGCCGGGCGCGCCTCGCCCGCTAGGGGAGCCTAGTAACGATAATGGTCCGGCTTGAACGGCCCATGCTCTGGCACGCCGATATAATCGGCCTGCGGCTTGCTCATCTTCGTCAGCTTCGCGCCGAGCTTTCCGAGGTGCAGCATGGCGACCTTTTCGTCGAGGTGCTTAGGCAAGGTGTAGACTTGCTTCTCGTATTTGGCGCCGTTGGTCCAGAGTTCGATCTGCGCCAACGTCTGGTTGGTGAACGACGCTGACATGACAAAGCTCGGATGCCCGGTGGCGTTGCCGAGATTAACCAGACGGCCTTCGGACAGGAGGATGATCTTCTTGCCGTCGGGAAATTCGACGTGATGCACTTGCGGCTTGATCTCGTCCCATTTGAAGTTCTTCAGCCCCGCGACCTGAATTTCCGCGTCGAAGTGGCCGATATTGCAGACGATGGCGTTGTTCTTCATCGCCCGCATGTGATCGACGGTGATAACATCCTTGTTGCCGGTGGCGGTGACGAAGATGTCCGCATGCGAAGCGGCGTCATCCATGGTGACGACCTGATAGCCCTCCATCGCCGCCTGCAGCGCGCAGATCGGATCGACTTCGGTCACCATCACCCGGGCGCCGCCCTGGCGCAATGACGCCGCCGAGCCCTTGCCGACATCGCCGTAGCCAGCGACGACCGCCACCTTACCCGCCAGCATCACGTCAGTGCCGCGGCGGATGGCGTCCACGAGGCTTTCGCGGCAGCCATAGAGATTGTCGAATTTCGACTTGGTGACGCTGTCATTGACGTTGATGGCCGCAAAAGGCAGCTCGCCCTTCGCCGCCATTTGATACAAGCGATGCACGCCGGTCGTGGTCTCCTCCGAGACGCCTTTCACCGACTCGCGAATGGCGCGGTAGAAGCCGGGCTTCTCCTTGAGGTATTTGCGGATGGTGTTGTGCAGCGCCTCTTCTTCCTCGTTGGAATGATGGGCAATGAAGTCGGGATCGTCCTCGGCCTTGGGGCCGAGCACGCAGAGCAAAGTCGCGTCGCCGCCGTCGTCGAGGATCATGTTGGCGTATTGGCCGTTCGGCCATGTGAAGATACGGTGGGCGTAATCCCAATATTCTTCCAGCGTCTCGCCCTTGGTGGCGAACACCGGCGTGCCGGCGGCGGCGATTGCCGCGGCGGCGTGATCCTGGGTCGAGAAGATGTTGCACGAGGCCCAGCGCACTTCCGCGCCCAAGGCTTGCAGCGTCTCGATCAGCACCGCGGTCTGGATCGTCATGTGCAGCGAGCCGGCGATGCGCGCGCCTTTCAAAGGCTTACTCGGCCCGTACTCGGTGCGGATCGCCATCAGACCGGGCATTTCGGTCTCGGCGATCGCGATTTCCTTGCGGCCCCAGTCCGCCAGGCTCAAATCCTTTACAACAAAATCAGTAGCGCTCATCGCGCGCCCTCCTCTTCGAGAACTCGCGAGCGTCGTTTTCCAGCCCAATGATGGACTAATGGGAAAGCCCGACAAGCCTGGCGGCAGAAGCCGTCGCAACGCTCCTTGGCGGGCGGGGCGTGCATAGCAAAGCTCGGCGCAAAAGCAAAGAGCCGCCGGGTTTCTCCGGCGGCTCAAATGTTTAGCGTTCTAACTGAAGCGATTATTACGCCGTCCAGCGATCCAGCATTTTCTTCGCCGCGTCACGCCCGCCGACCCCAAAAGCGATCGCCACAGCCACCGCCACCGCGCCCAGGATCAACCCGAACGCCAGCGTGATGATCTCGTTGGCGATGCCCATGGAGTGTAAGCCGACCGCCGTCGCCAGCACGATCACCCCCCAGCGTACGAACACCGAGAGTATTTCGGAGGCGCCGGTTCGGCTCCGCGCGGCGATCTCGCCCAGGATATTGGCCAACAGCACGCCGAGCGCGATGATCACGCCGCCGAACAGCACCTGCGTGGCCATGCCAACCACATCCTTCAGCATGTCCGCTAGCGCGACAAAGCCCAGGGCGTTGGCCGCTTCGACGCTTGCCACCAGGACAATGCCAAGGAGCACAACAATGCCGATTACCCGCGATGGCGGGAATGATTTAAGGTCGAGCGTGTCAACACCCGGCGTTGGATCCATCTTTTCCATCGCCGCGCGCACCGGTTCTGCTTGTGCGATCGAATTGACGATGTCGTCAAACCCGATGGAACGCAGCCCGTTCTCGACCAGGGAAGAAATCCACCGGCCGATAATGTAAGCGACCACGACGATCAAAGTAGCGGCAATCACGTTGGGGATCGCGGTGGAGATGCGCTCTAGCATCAGGGTCGCGGGTTGGGAGATGACGTTGATGTCGAGCGTCGCCAAGGCCTGGATCGACACCGGGATGATGATCAGCGCGAACACCACCGCGCCGATCAGCCGCGCCAGACCCGGCCCGCGCGGCATGTGCGTGAGCCCCGCGTCCACCAGCCGGCGATCGATCTCGGCTGCCTCAGCGGCGGCTTCCGACATGCGCCGCGCAATCGTCGCCAGCGCATAGCCGATGAAGAAGATCAAAGCCGCGGCAACGATCTTCGGCACATAATCGATGAAGCCGCCGGCGAGCCGGTCCAATTGCCCGCTGATGGGGGCTAGACCCGGGAAGACGTTCTTCAGCTCTTCAATGGCGGCGATCAGACCGATCAGCCAGATCACCCAATAGCCGACCTCCCCAACCCGGTCGCCGATATCGACCGCCGGACGTTCGCCGCCGGGGCCGGCCGCATCGCGACGCGACAGAAAGGGGATGCGGTCGATCGCCTGGGCTATCGCCCATTTGACGCCCTTGGCGACAAAGTGCGCCGTCACAATGATCAATAGTGCGCCGAGAATGTCGTTCCCATTCTCGCGCAGCCAAGCGACAACCTGGTTCATGACGCTCTCCTCGCAAATCGCCCCGACGGCCAATGAAGCTCAGAAAGGCTTGCATTCAGAGGCGTTTCACGTTTGAGGCGTGCGCGAACCCTGTTGCATCCGCGAGAAATTCGCAAACAAAGCTATGCGCTCTCGATTCAATTCAGCGCTTCGGGGAATTTCGGCAATCCAGCGAAATCCTGCGGCACGTGCTGACGTATGACCAGCGCGCCAGTCGCGCGCGCCAGGGCTTCGACCTTGTCCATGGAGGCGAGCGTCTGTGCGCGGTCGGTGTTGAAGCGCGGCACGGTGCGACGCGCCCTGCTCTCAGTCAGGTGCCAAAGGTCGCCGGTCAGCAACACTGGCCCGGCATGAGTGAGATTAACCCGTAAGATGGCGTGACCCGGCGTATGCCCCGGCGTCTGAACAATGATCACCGACCCGTCGCCGAACACATCGAAATCGCCCTCGCCCTCGATTGCGCGCTGGCGAAAATTTTCCAGCGCTGAATAGCTGGCGAATTGCGCATCGGCGCGCGCTTCAGGCCGGAACATGTGCGCCCGCTCGTCGGGATCGACCAGCCAGGTTGCCGAAACAAACAAGGCCGCGTTGCCCAGATGGTCGAAATGGCTGTGGGAGAAGGAGATGTAATCGATGTCGCCAGGCGCGAGATCGAGTTGCGCCAGCTGCGCTGCCAGCTTTGTCGGCATGGAAAGCTGAAACGGCCCCTGTGTGACGCCGTCGACTTGTTCATTGAGCAGGTCCGGTAGCCCAGAGTCCCAAAGCAAATCGCCGTCGGGATGGCGGATGAGGTAGCAGGGGTCCACCAGATCGTGCGCTTGCCCGGCGAACGAGCCGTCGTCGGCGAAGGCATCCGCGTCGGTCACATGAATACGGCCGCACTCCATGGCGTAGAGCTTGACCTCGGGCGGCTTGCGCTCAGCGCTTTGGCCACAGCCGGCGAGCGCTGCCAGAGAGATCGCCAGCACCAAAATGCGTTTCATCTGCTTCCCCCCCGAACTTTCAACACAAGCACCAATGCCGCCAAAACCGCTGCAACGATGTTCCATAACACAATCGACGGCGCACCACGGAAGACGCCATAGCCCATCCAGAGCAGCGCGCCAGCAAGCACCATAAAATAGCTTAGCGCAGAAACGTTGCGCCCGTCGCGATCGCGCAGAAGCTTTAACGCCTGGGGCGCAAACGCGAATGCACCGACAAACCCCGCGACAAGACCAAGCGCTTCAATGCCGTCCGTCTGCATGTGCTTCCCTGATTCCGACACTCTATGAAGAGCAGGCCCCGGACCACGCCTCAGGCGATGTCGCGCGCGACGCGCAGACCTATAAAGCCGCAGCGTTCGCCAACGCCAGCCCGACCCCTGCTGGCCGAACGCAAGAACTTCGCGGTGTCGACCCAGCCGCCGCCGCGGGTGACGCGCATCGCGCCGTGACCCGCACTCCAGGCGATCGCATCGACGGGAGCTGCATCGTAATTGTCATGCCAGAGATCGGCGACCCACTCGCGTACATTGCCGTGCATGTCGGACAGGCCGAAGCGGTTTGCCGCGTAGGCGCCAACCGGCGTCGGCCGCTTCGCATTAAAGGTCGCCACAGCCGTCGTGCATTGGTCCGCGAACGAATAAGCGCCGCTGGTTCCAGCGCGGCATGCGTACTCCCACTCGGCTTCGCTCGGCATGCGATAGCTTTCGCCGGTGAGCCGGCACATTCCCTGCACAAAATTCTGCGCGTCAGCCCAGGATATGTTGATTGCGGGAATGCGACCGCGCCCAAAGCCGAGATCCGCCGGCCGATGCGAAACCGCCCCTGCGGCGATGGCGGCGTCCCATTCCTCGAATGTCACCGGATAGATTCCGAGCGCAAACGGACCGGCCACCGCGATTTGACGCTGCGGGCGTTCGCTGACGTGACTGTCAGCCTCAGCGGCGGGCGCGCCCATCGTAAACGTGCCGGGCGCCAATACGGTCATGAGCGGTAGCGAGGGGCCATCCTTGAACAAGGTGCCCGCGGGCGCCGAGCGCGTCACCGCTTTCCCATCCAGGATCGGCTCGCCATTGACGTGTTTTCCGAACACCGCCCGCCAATCCGCACCGCGCGGGGCGACTTCTTCGCCGAACGTGCTCAGCGCCTGGGCGCCTTCCACCAGATCGCGCAACCACGCGGTCAGCCGCATCCAATTGCGGTCGTCGCGTTTGCCGCTCCAGTGCGTGAGATCCACGGCCTGGACCAGGCTGAAGGCGATCGGCAATTCGCAGGTGCGAAGCGTCACAGGGACAAGTTTGCCGAACTTCTTGCCGTATTCCGCTTCGCTGCGGACCCATTGCGACTTCACTGAAAGCGGGGTCCAGAGCACTAGCACGGCGCGCGCGCTACTGATTTCCTGTTCGATTTTCTCGTCCCAATGCTCGGCAGGGGCGAGCCGGTCGTCCCACCAGGTGCTGTAGCCCTCCGCGTGCAGCGCAGCGATAACGCCTTGGGCGAGTTCTTGGTCTTCCTTCTTATAACTGACAAAAACGTCCGCCATCGCCGCAGCCCCGGTTGCCACATTTGGGGGTGACGCAAGCCCCTATGTCAAGTAAGGTCAAGCCAGCGTCACGCGTGGCTAGGGGGCCGCTGATGATGACTTCGCAGGAATTCGCACGCTGCGTGCACCCGCGCGAGCTGCCGCGGCTTCTGCTTGCGCTGCTGTTCGCGCTGCCGCTGTCGCTAGCGCTGTTGGCGGCGATTTTCGTCACCTCCGGGCTTGCGCTTTCGGTTGTTCTGTTGATCGCGTTTCTGGTCTGGTTTCTGTTCGAGGTGTTCTACGCCTCACTGCTCGGCAATTGGATCCTGGTGTCGCAGGACAATTATCCGCGCCTGAACGACCTTCTCAGCGAGATGAAGCAGCGCATCGGCGTGCAACAGAAGATTGACATCATCGTCTACGAGCAGGCGGCGTTCACTTCCTTCTTCACGATGCTGTTTGCACGTCGCGCGATTTTCATCACCTCGGAGCTGGTTGCGCAGGGCGTTACCGACGACGAATTGCGCTGGCTGATCGGGCGTTGGGTCGGGTGGATTCGCGCCAAGCGACGCATGGGGATATTGCGCTACGTGATCGCGCTGGTCGAGCAATTTCCCGCGTTCAATCTCTTCATCTACCCTTATGTCCGCGCCACGGTTTACACAGGGGACCGCGTCGGTCTAGCGGCAATCGGCGGCGATATATCCACTGCGATCTCAACCATGAACAAACTCATGGTCGGGCGCGAGGTTGGATATTCTGTGAACCCCGCCGGCATGGTGCGCCAATATCGGCGCGTAAAGGGATCCTTCTTCGGATTCCTTGCGCGCCTGTTCTGGCCACTGCCGCATATGAACGCCCGCTATGTCGATCTCATCGGCTTCGCCGAACGTGAATATCCCTCCCAAGCCGAGCAATTCGCCAACATGAACCCGAGCTTCCAAACCAGCGGCGGCGCATGGCCGCTGATGCGCTCGACCGAGAAGCAAGGCGACGGCGATTCCAATGCTGTGGGACTCTCGCTGTTCTTCGGCGCGATCGCGAGCGCGGTGGCGGGCGTCTACTTGATGCAGAATGGCGGCGTCATGGGGTGGTTGTACGCCAGCGGATTTGGGCGGTCTCAGCCCGCTCCCTATGAATCGTCTTACCCCTACGGCCAGGCGCGGAGCACCGAGGCGGCGCCAGAGGAGGCCGCGCCCGCCACGGTCGAGCCCCACGCCACCTATGCGCTTCACGCAGAGGTCGCAAACGCCGCCGAGCAGGCGCGTGCGGCGCGGGCCAGTGCTGAGAGCGCTTCCGCTGAAGCCGAGCAGGCGGCCGAATACGCGCGCATTTATGGCAGCACCAGTCCCTCTTCCGGCTACGGCACTTACACATTGTCAGGTGAACGCGAAGGTGATCGCTTTGCCGGCGTGTTCGAGAATGGGAGCCGCAACGGCCCCGGCGTCTTCGACTGGGCGATCAACACCAACAATCCTGACGCTGCAAGCGGCGACCTTAAGTTTGCTGGGCGCTTCGAGGATGGCGTCCGATCTGGTTATGGCGTTTATTCTTGGCGCAACGGCAATGTATATCTCGGCGCTTGGTCCAGCGGCCAGCGCAACGGATATGGCGTGTACGAAAGGGCCGATGGCACGCGCTATGAAGGCCAATGGTCCAACGATAAGCGCAACGGCTATGGCGTTGAGTGGGACGCGTATGGCAATGTCAGGTCGTCCGGTGATTGGACCGACGGCGTGCTGACTACGGCCATGTAGTCCGGACTATTTCTCCTCGTGAAATTTCGCAGCGACGAGGGCTTCAATCGCATCCAGCGCCGCTTCGGCGGCTGGGCCATCGGCTTCCACTTCGATATCCATGCCGATCCCGGCGCCGAGCATCATTAGGTCCATCAACGAACGCGCGTCGGCCTCGTCCTCATCGCGACGCACCTTTATCCGAGTGGCGTCATCATACCCAAGCGCGAGTTCGGCGAGCTTGCGCGATGCGCGCGCGTGCAGGCCACGCAGGTTCACGATCTTCAACGTCCGTTTCAGCCCCATGCGCCCTCTCTCAAGCGCCCTTATGCGCGCCCCCGCCCAGCTCAACCGAGGCGACCCGGATATAGCGCCGGCCCGCTTCCTGTGCGGCCAACGCGGCCTCGGGCAATTTCATCCGCGGGCGCACCTCGGCCAGTTTGATCAGCATAGGCAGGTTCACGCCTGCGATCACTTCGACCTTGACCTGGTTGATGATGGAGATCGAGAGGTTGGAGGGCGTGCCGCCGAACATGTCGGTGACGATCACGACCCCGTCGCCACTGTCCACATCCGCTACCGCCGCCAGGATATCCCCGCGCCGCTCTTCCATGTCGTCATGGGGCCCGATCGCCACCGCCGACATCTGTTTCTGGGGCCCAAGCACGTGCTCGGCCGCGGCGACGAATTCGTGCGCCAAGCGGCCGTGGGACACCACGACTATGCCGATCATCCATTGCTCCCGCTGGTCCCTAGGTTGGACCGGCTCGAAGCTGCGCACAATACTATTTCGCAAGTGCGAGAAAAGCCCGCGCCGCACGCCAAGTGCAGTTTTCCCGGTTTAGGGGATCATGCGCCCGCCAGCGGCAGCTCCACCAATAGGCGGGCGCCCCGGGGGCGCCCACCGTCCCCAGCGATGTTCTCCGCGTGGACCCTGCCGCCATGGGAGGTGACGATCTGGCGCACGATGGAGAGCCCCAATCCGGAATTGCCGCCAAACGCCGCGCCAGCGGGCCGCTGGGTGTAAAAGCGCTGGAAGATGGTTTCGAGGTTTTCCGGGGGAATTCCTGGCCCTTCGTCTTCGACTGCAACCCGCACCCAATCGCCCTCTTTGCCGCGCGCCAAAGCGAGCTTAACCACTACATTTCCCTCAGGCGGGCTGAAGGAGATGGCGTTGTCGATCAGGTTGCGGAAAACCTGCCCCAGCGCACCCGGCTGCCCCAGAACGACAACCTGGCTCGGCCCGGGGCCTGCCATGACCGAAAACGCCACCCGGACCGCACGCCCCTCTTCCGGAGCGGAGACGTAGGCCTGGGTCAGTTTCTGCAACATGTCCGCGAGGTCGACGCGGCTGTGATCGCCGCGCGCAGTCTCGGCCTCGATGCGGCTGGCGCGAGCGATATCGGTCACCAGGCGGTCGAGCCGGCGCACGTCCTGGGCAATGATGCCCAACATGGTCGTTTGTTGCTCCGGCGTGCGTGCGCCGCGCGCGGAATCGACCGCCGAGCGGATCGAGGCCAGCGGATTCTTAATCTCATGGCTGACATCGGCGGCGAAGCGCTCGTTGGCGTCGATGCGATCGGCCAGGGCGCCTGTCATGGCCTCGAGCGAGTGCGCCAACGCGCCAATCTCGTCCTTCCGCTTCGACACGTCGGGCAATTTGAGGCGGGTAGCGCCGCTGAGCCGCAGACTGTCGGCGGCGCCGGCCAGCCGACGCAGCGGCCGGGCGATGAAAAGCGCAAGCAGTAGCGAGGAGAGAAAGACCACCAGCCCCGCACCCAACACGAACGGAATCATGCCAGTTCGCTCAGCGAGCAAGATGCGTTCCACATCGGCGCTCTCGATGGTGACCGTTCCGAGCGGGGCATGCACGCGCCGCAGCGGCATCGTCACGGACACGACGCGCTCACCGCGTTCGTTCAAGCGTTCGCCGCTGACAATCTCTCCGCGCAACGCACGCGCGCGCTCATCGTCAAAAGTCGTAGTAGCTCGCCACGGCGTCAACCGAAAATGCTCGGCGCCGCGCGCAGCTCGTTGGATGCGGCGTGCCAGATTTTCGTTAGTTTCACCGGAAAGCGGGGTGCCTTCCAAGCGATCGTACATGACGTCGCTGTCCGCGATCGGACGGCCGTCGCTGGCGAACACACGCACCCGCGGCTGGCCCACGCCGGGGCGTTCGCCCTCGGCGATCGGAGGCAGTATCCGCTGCAGCACCAGGCGAACCGCCGATTCGTTGACGTAGGGATTCGGATTGCCCACGTCCCCCTCGACAGTCCCGGCCTCAATCAGGAGATTGGTAATCAGCTCGCCTTGGGTGCGCAGATTGCGAAACTGGGCATCGGTGAGGCCGGCGCGCATCTCGGTGAGCAACAGCACGCCCAGCACCAAAACGGCAAGGCCGGCAAAATTCCAGATGAAGATGATGCGGGCGATGCGCGAGCGCGCAATCGCGCGGAAGCCCTCAGCTTTCGTTGTAGCGGTAGCCGACGCCATAAAGGGTCTCGATCGAGTCGAATTCGCCGTCGATGTCGCGGAACTTCTTGCGGAGGCGCTTGATGTGGCTGTCAATGGTTCTGTCGTCCACGTAGACCTGATCGTCATAGGCCGCGTCCATCAATTGGTCGCGGCTCTTGACGTAGCCGGGGCGCTGGGCGAGCGCCTGGAGGATAAGGAATTCGGTGACGGTGAGCCGCACCTGGTCGCCCTTCCAGGTGCAGGCGTGACGGTTTGGATCGAGCGTGAGCTCGCCACGAACGATGGGTTTCTTGTCGCCGACCTCAGGGGCGCCTCCCGCTTGCGCTCGAGTGCGCCGTAGCAGCGCCTTCACCCGCTCATTCAAGAGACGCTGAGAAAACGGCTTTGTTATGTAATCGTCGGCGCCGACATTGAAGCCGACAACCTCGTCCATCTCGTCGTCCTTCGAGGTCAGAAAGATGACCGGCAGGCTGGAACTCTGCCGCAGCCGCTTCAGCACCTCTATGCCGTCCATCCGCGGCATTTTGATATCGAGGATCGCGATGTCGGGGGGGCTCTCCGCCAGCGCGGCGAGCGCCGTGGCCCCATCGGTATAGGTGCGTACGGCATAGCCCTCGGCTTCAAAGAAGACCTTGAGGGAGGCAAGAATATTCTCGTCGTCGTCGACAAGGGCGATGGATGGCATGGCGGTGATAGGTGATCCTCAAAGGGCGTCGTGCCTCTTTAGCGACTGCGCGGCAGCTGCGCTAGTGCCCCGAGTTCGCCTCGCGCGCGATCCAAATGTGCGCCGCGAACTTCAAATCCGGGACCCCTGTTGGCCTTGCCCCTCGCCGCGCTAGCCGGGCCCGAGAAACGACTATCAGCGCGACAGCCGGCGTGGCTGCGCCTGGTTAAAGGCCGTCGCTGCTTCTTCTGCTTGCCGTTGCGTTTGCCAGTTCCAGGCCGCCATCGCCGCGCCGGCTATCGCCTTTTGCTGGCGCAACTGGCGAACCTCGTTGGCGCGGCAGTTCAGCGCCGCATTGTTCGCCTCCGCCCAGCTGTTAAACATCGGCACCGCTTCGTTGAACTGACGCGTCGTGGTTTGTGCCGGCGGCGTGGCCGGGGCCGGCCCGACTGCCGGGCACCGAGAATGGTATCCAGCAATCAGAAATTGGCGATCAAATTCGATTGTACCTAGGAGCGGCGTTGCGCTGGTGCACTGAAGCGCATGGTAGCCAGCCTGCACAGCATCGTGGATAGCTGTCCGTCCCGATTGCTGAGCGGGATCGGCGGCGGGCAACGCTGTCTCCTCAAGGACGCCGCGCAACTCCCCGCAGCGATCGCCCTGCTGAGCAATAGCCGTCGGAGCGGCGACGGAGAACAATGCCGCGCAAAGCGTCAGGGCGGCGAAAATAGTATTTCTCCTCATTGCCCGCGCCCTCCACTCAATTGCTGCGCAGCCAGCCAAGCAGATTGCGCTTCACGCCCCGCAGCGTTCAATTGCGCATGTTCTTCCACTAGACTCGATTCATTCGCCTCTAGGACCGTCAGCGCCTCTGCGGCGCAGGTGACGGCGGCGTTACGCTGGTCAATCCAGGCGTTGTATGCAACCGAAGCGGCGCTCCACTCACGTTCGCTGGCGCGCCTGCTAGGCAGGCGAGGCGGGTCGGAAACCGCGGGACAATTCAGCTGAGCCATCAGCGCGGCTACCTCGTCGGCCGCCGCACGTGACTCCGCGCCTGCGCACAACGCCACGGCGGCAAGCGCCCCCAGCAAAAAACTCCGCATGGAACCTCCAATCGGCGCTTGTTTATGCACCCTCGAAGGCAAGCGCAACGTTCCGGTTCACATTGGGGGCAGTGGGGCTGCGGGCCGGCCATGGCCAAATGTGAACACGAGCCCTTGCCTCCCCTAATGCGCCGCGCCCCAAGTCGCGCCAGCCTTTGCTTCCACCGTCAGCGGCACGCTCAAGCTTGCCGCCGGCGCGGGGGCTGCTTCCATCACGCGTTTGGCGAGCGCACACAGAGCCGCGGCTTCGCCCGCCGGCGCCTCGAACACCAATTCGTCGTGCACCTGCAGCAGCATGCGCGCCTTCAGCCCGGCGCCCGCGAGCGCATCAGGTAACCGCACCATAGCGCGGCGGATGATGTCGGCGGCGGCGCCTTGCAGGGGGGCGTTGATGGATTGGCGTTCGGCGAAGGCCCGCTCCTGGTAATTCTTGGATTTGGCGCCGGCGATCCAGATGCGGCGGCCGAAAATAGTCTTCACATAGCCGTTGGCGCGCGCGTACGCTTTGGCCTCTTCCATGTAATCGCGAATGCCGGGGAAGCGCTCGAAATATTTCTTGATGTAGGCGTCCGCTTCGCCTCGGGCGATGCCGAGATTGCGCGCCAGGCCGAACGCGGAAATGCCGTAGATAATGCCGAAATTGATCGCCTTGGCCTGGCGGCGTACCTCGCTGGGCATGTCTTTCACCGGGACGCCGAACATTTCCGACGCAGTCAGCGCGTGAATATCGATCCCGTCGGCAAATGCCTGTTTCAGCTGTGGAATGTCGGCGACGTGCGCGAGCAGGCGCAGCTCGATCTGCGAGTAATCGGCCGAGACAAGCACATTGCCGGCATCGGGAATGAACGCCTCGCGCAGCCGGCGGCCCTCCTCGGTACGGATCGGGATGTTCTGCAAATTGGGATCGTTGGAAGAGAGCCGCCCAGTTGTAGTCGAGGCAAGCGCGTAGCTCGTGTGCACGCGCCCGGTGCGGGGATTGATCGCCTGGCCCAGCGCTTCGGTGTAGGTGGAGCGCAGCTTCGAAAGCTCGCGCCAGTCCAGCACCACGCGCGGCAGCTCGTGGCCCTCCTCGACCAATTGCTCCAACACGGACGCATCGGTCGACCAGGCGCCGGTTTTGGTTTTGGCCCCGCCATTGAGCTTCATCTCGTCGAACAGGATTTCGCCCACCTGCTTGGGCGAGCCGATATTGAACGCGCGGCCCGCCAGCCCTTCGGCTTCCGCCTCGAACTGCAGCATGCGTTGGGCGAAATCGCCGGAGAGCCGCGACAACATGTGCGGATCGATGCGGATGCCTTCGCGCTCCATCGCCGCCAGCACGGGCGGCAGCGGCCGTTCCAGCGTTTCGTACACGGTGATGAGTTTCTCGCGCGCCAGTTCGGGCTTAAACTTCTTGTACAAACGCAAACCGGCGTCCGCCTGCTCGCACGAGTAACGTGCGGCGCGCTCCACCGGCGCGAGATCGAGGCCGATCTGCGCCTTGCCTTTGCCAACCACATCCGCCAGCGGCGTCAGCGCGTGGCCGAGATGCTTTTCTACCAGCGACGTCTTGTCGTGCGGATCAAGTCCGCCATAGAGCGCGTACGATTGCAGCATCGGATCGTCGAAGGGAGCGAGTGCAACGCCGTGCTGCGCAAACAACGCGATGTCCCATTTGATGTTGAGGCCGACCTTGAGGACGGAGGGATCTTCGAGCAGCGGCTTGAGCGCGGCAAGGGCTTCGCTCAAAGGGATTTGTTCCTCTCCCCTTCCCCCTTGCGGGGAGGGGCTTGGGGGGCGAGGGGCGTGCAAACGACCTGCCGCCTGAGCGTCGGCCCGCCCCTCATCCGGCCGCTCTGCGGCCACCTTCTCCGCAAGGGAGAAGGTTTGCTCACCATCAAGCGCCAGCTCCCCCGCAAACAACTCCCCCGCTCTTGGATCGGCTTGCTTATGCCCAAGCGGGATATAGCAGGCATCGTTCGTCCCTAGCGCTAGAGACACGCCGACAAGCTCGGCGCGCTGCGCAGCGTATGAACTCGCTTCCGTGTCGATACCAACCACGCCCGCCGCACGCGCGCGCGCGATCCAGGCTTCCAGTCCTGCCAAGTCGCGTACGACCCTGTACGCCTCGCGGCGAAACTCGGTCTCCACCGCTTCGACAACCGGCCCGCCTGACCTAGCGGTCGTCGCCTCCGCCGCCGAACCCGCCGCCGCGGCATAGGACGCCACGATCTCGACGCCCTTTTCCTTCGCGTAATGCTCGCGCACGCGGCGGCCGAGCGTGCGGAACTCCATCGCGTCGAGAAAGCGCAGCAGCATCGGCCCATCGGGCTCGCGCACTGCAAAGCTCTCCCAGGCCTCCTCCACCGCCACGTCGTCCTTCAGAGTTACAAGCACTTTGGAAAGCCTGATCTGGTCGGCGAAATTGATCAAAGTCTCGCGCCGCTTCGGCTGCTTGATCTCGCCGGCCCGCTCCAAGATCGCCTCTAGCGAGCCGAATTGCGCGATCAGTTCGGCGGCAGTTTTTGGCCCGATGCCGGGCGCGCCGGGGACATTGTCGGTGGAATCGCCAATCAATGCCTGCGCATCGATCACCTTGTCGGGCGTGACGCCGAACTTCTCGAACACCGCATCGACGCCGAGCGGCTTTTGCTTCATCGGATCGTAGAGCTGGACTTGTCCGTCGGTGACCAGCTGCATCAAATCCTTATCGGAGGAGACGATCTTCACGCTGGCGCCTGCTTTCGCCGCCTGGCGCGCATAGGTGGCGATAAGATCATCAGCCTCGAAGCCGCCCATCTCGATGCAGGGCAGATTGAACGCGCGCGTGGCGTCGCGGATCAGCGGAAATTGCGGGACAAGGTCCTCCGGTGTGGGCGGGCGATGGGCCTTGTATTCGGGATAGAGCTGGTTGCGGAACGTGATCTCGGACTTGTCGAAAATGACCGCCAGATGCGTGGGCGCTTCGGAGGCTTTCATCTCCCCGAGAAACTTCCAAACCATGTTGCAGAAGCCCATCACCGCTTTCGTGGGTAAGCCGTCAGACCGGATCATATCCGGCAGCGCGTGATAGGCGCGGAAAATGTAACCGGAGCCGTCGATGAGGAAGAGGCGCGGGGCGGTGGACTTGGTCATGCGCTTTTCCTAGGCGCTTTCGCGGTTCCGAGTCAGCCCTGCATCAGCGCGTTGAAATTAATCCGTTCTCCGATCCGCGCCGCCAGCGCCTCGCTATCTCCATCCGCGAGGAACGCTTCCGCGGCCAAGCGCGCTGTGGTGAGCGTAGCGCGGGCGATTTCTGTGCCGGCGGAAAGCCTGCGTACGCCGAGGCGTTTCAGTTCGGCCGCGTTGGGCACGCCCGCCCAGGAGAGCACGTTGAGCGGGAGGTCCACAGCGGCGGCGATGGCCTCGATCTCCTCGCCTTTCATCACGAACGGGACAAAGAAGCCGCTGGCGCCAGCGGCCTTGCACGCGAGCCCGCGACGAATCGCCTCCTCGACCGCCGCTTCGGCGGGAACCAGTTTAGCGAGATACACATCCGTCCGTGCATTGATGTACAAATTCACCCCCGTGCGCTCCGCCGCCGCCCGCGCGGCCTCGATCTTGCGCAGATGCAGTGCGTGCGACTGCGCCCCGTCCTCTAGATTAATGCCGACCGCGCCTGCGCCAATCAAAGCGGCGATGTTCTCGCCAACCTGCCCCGGATCGTCGGCATAGCCGCCCTCGGCGTCGGCGCTGATTGGCAGCGCGGTGACGCGGGCGATCTCTTCAATCGTTGTGATAAGCTTACCGATGGGCAGATGGTGCCCATCCGCAAACCCGTGCGCCCACGCCACCGCCGCACTGGAAGTGGCGATCGCCCTCGCCCCGGCGCGTTCGGTCAGCTTGGCCGAGGCCGCGTCCCAGGCATTGGGGAGGATCAGGAAGTCCTCGTGGAGGGCGTGAAAGATTGCTGCGTCATTTGGGCGGGCGGGCATGGGCGGCTCCTCGGATGAACTGGGATACTACTCGCTCGCTCGCTCCGGCGCCCGTCAAAATCGGACACGCTCATCTCGTTGCGGCCGGCTGCCGTCCTGGGCTAAAGCTCGCCATTGGGGGAATCCGTGGACCAGCCGCCGCAAGAACGCCGGTAGATCACAACAGGGGCTGTCGTCGCGCCGCCGCCAGCCTGGGTCGACCTCGCGCCCTACGCGATCCCGGAGACGCCAAACCCGCACTTCATCGCCAACGGCGTGTGCGCCTTGCTCGACGATTCCCAGATCGATTTGTGCGGGCCTGAGCGCGCCTGGTTTTATCGCCGCGCGGACATGGTCACGGCCAGCGCCGGCGCCGAACACGTCGCACAATTTTCGGTGAGCTTCGATCCTGCCTTTGAGCGCGTCGAAGTGCATGCGATCACCGTTATCCGCGGCGGCGAACGGATCGAACATGCCGGAGCCGCGTTCTTCGAGGTACTCCGTCGCGAACGCAATCTAGAACGGCTGCAATTCGATGGCCGCTTGACCGCGCACGTGACCATCCCCGACGTTCGCCAAGGCGACGTGGTGGAAACCGCCTACACCCTCTACGGCATGCGCAAATCGCTGAACGGGCGCCACTCCGCCTTCATAGCGCTCGAGTGGCCAGTTGGCATCGTCGAAGTGCGCCTGCGTCAGCGTGCGCCCAGGGACAAGAAGATCGCAGAGCGTGGCTATAACAGAACTTGGCCGGCCACGGAAACTGAGGCGGAGGGCGTAAGCGACCGCCGCTGGCGCATCGTTGAACAACGGGGCGCCCGCTACGAACAGCTGACCCCGCCTTGGACGCTGCAGGGGGCGGCGTTGCAATTCTCCGAATGGGGCAGCTGGGGAGAAGTGGCGGACGCGTTCCGCCCGCTTTATGAGGGCGATGACGTATTGCCCGCCGACGCCGAGGCGGAGATTGCGCGCATCGCGGCCGCGGAGGCGACGCCGGCCGGGCGCACGGCGGCGGCCCTGCGCTACACCCAAAGCGCGCTGCGGTACCTTGCCATTTCCATCGGCGAGGGCGGTTACACGCCGCGCGCGCTGAGCGACATCGGCGCCACCCGCTACGGCGATTGCAAGGATAAGTCGAAACTGTTTGTGGCGATGGCGCGGCGGCTGGGCGTGGACGCATGCGCGGCTTTGGTCAACACGCGCGACGGCTACAGCCTGCCTGATTACCTTCCCAGCGCCCAGCTGTTCGACCATTGCATCGTGCGCGTCGCGATCGACAAGAATGTGTATTGGCTCGATCCGACCCGCCAGCTGCAGCCGAGTCCGCTCGACAATATTTCACAATGCTATTTCGGCTGGGCGTTGCCGTTGCATGCTGGCGTCGCCGCTCTTGAGCGCATGGGCGAACCGCCTATGGCGCACCTCACCGAAACCAAGGAGCAAATCACCCTCGGCGACCGCCCCGAAGCGCCAGTTCGCTACGAATGGGAGAACATTTTCCGCGGCGTCCGCGCCGAAGGCGTACGCGAACAATTTGCCCGCGACGGCTCAGTGAGCGTGTTCAAAGCCTATGCCGATGACATCCAGCGCGTCTGGCCGAAAGCACGGGTGGTGAGCCAAGACCTGGTTTCTGACGATGTCGCCAACAATGTCGTAACGGTGCGTGAAGTGTACGAACTCGACGACGCCTGGGAGAAGCTGGACGATTCCAATTACCAATTCCACACGCGCGATCTCACTTTGCGCGGCTCCCTAGCGCCGCTCGATCCAGGCGAACGCAAACACCCCATCTTCCTAGGCCAGCCCGGTCGCCGCACCCGTCATGTCGATGTCCGCACCGCAATGAAGCACAGCGGCGGGTGGTCGCGGCGCGCTGGCTCTGGAGGCATTTCGTTCAACGACGAATTGCGTACGATAAATTCCAATTGGCTGGTGCTGGAGCAAACGCTCGTAATTGGCGGCCTGACCTTGCCTGCAAACGAAGTTGAGACCTATCGGCAGGTGCACCAGGGTTTGAACCAAAACGAGCTCGTCATCACGGAAGTCTTGCGCGGCAAGAAGTTCACCAATCGCAATCAATCGGGAGGCGGCGAACCGCAGTTTTCCCTTCGGTGGCTCTTGTTCTTCCTGGTCGTGATCTCGGTGATCGCGCGTTGCGCGGCCAATCAATGACGATCCGCGCCATCGAGCACAAACCGCCGGTCGCAATAGCCGCACTCCACGAAATCCTTCTCGCCAATTTCGTAGAACACAACGGGATGTCCTAACGCGCCGCCGCCGCCGTCGCACTTAACCCGACGCGAGGACACGGCGACTATCTCCGGACCTGGAATCGCCTCGGGGCGGTCGGGAGGCGTGAGATCGGTTTTGCTGCGCGGATTGGTCATGGGTATCAGCTGACTTGCAGGGGAGAGTGAGCGCCCGTACCTAGAGCGCATCTCGCGTTCGCGCAACGTACGCATTCAAGGCTCTCCATGCTCGCACCCGCACCCTCCCCCGCTTACGCCATTGAAGCGCGGGGTCTCGACAAGACCTACCGCGCCCAGGGCAAGGGCAAGTCCGTGCATGCGCTGAAGGGCGTCGACCTGGTTATTCCGCGCGGTTCTTTCTTCGGCCTGCTCGGCCCTAATGGCGCGGGCAAGTCGACCTTCATAAACATCCTGGGCGGGCTGGTGGTGAAGTCGGGCGGGACGGCCTCGATTTGGGGCCATGACATCGATGACGACCCGATGAACGCCCGCGGCGCCATCGGCATCGTGCCGCAAGAGCTGAACATGGACCCGTTCTTCTCCCCGCAGGAGGCGCTGGAGATTCAAGCGGGCTATTACGGCGTGCCCAAAGCCGAGCGCCGCACCGAGGAGATTCTCCGCGCAGTCGGGCTGTGGGACAAACGCGATGCGTACGCGCGCACCCTCTCAGGCGGTATGAAGCGCCGGCTGCTGGTGGCGAAGGCGATGGTGCACGCGCCGCCGGTTCTGGTGCTCGACGAACCGACCGCCGGCGTCGATGTCGAACTCCGCAAGCAGCTCTGGGATTACGTGCGATCGCTGCACGCGAGCGGCGTCACCATCGTGCTCACCACGCACTATCTCGAAGAAGCCCAAGAACTCTGCGACACCATCGCCATCATCAATCACGGCGAAGTCATTGCCTGCGAGCCGACAGCGCAGCTTGTCGGCCGCCTGGACCGGAAGACCTTGGTGGTGACGCCGCAAGCGCCGCTCACGCCGCCGATAGGCGGTTTTGAGGATGTGACCTTCGCCATGAAGGCGACTGGCGCGTTCTCGCTTACCTATAAGACCAGCGAACACAGTGTCGAGGAATTGCTCGATCGGGTGCGCGCGGCCGGCGTCAAAATCAAGGACCTCTCCATCGAAGAGCCGGACCTGGAAGATGTGTTCGTGGAGCTGACGAGGTAGCGCCCGTGGCGGGATCTGCCTAAGGCGTGGCGGCGCTCGAGCCCTGTCCAAGCAATTGTCGGGAGAACGCGCGTTCGCCGCCCCGCCGGTCAAGCCAGATGCTGAAGAACGGCCGCCGCACGCCCGCAGCCTCCAAGTCACATCGGTGCACGCCGTTATGAAAGAAGGTGGCCGTGTTCTCGCCGGTGCTAATGCCGACGATGCGATCGCCGGCGTCGACGTCAGCAAAACACTGCACGAGGCGCGCCCTCAGGGACGCGTATTCCCGCCCCATTTCGTAGATGGCGCGGTCGGCGAGGGTCCTCGCGCTAAACTCGCGCCGATAGCGGATCTCGATGGCAAACGGCTGCTCCCACGAAAACCTCCCGCCGCCGGCCCAAAGCGTTGCATCGAACATTGAGAAGCCCAGCACACTGTAGTGTGCGGCGCCAACCTGCTGCGCCTGGGGAAGCGTTCGCGCCACCTCAGCCGGCCGCGCAGAGGCGAGGCCGGGCGCCAGAATAACCAGCATCGCGATCAGCACGCTACGCATGCACCAGCTCCACTTGCACCACGTCCGTGCGCCCCACATTGAACAGACCCGCGCACGACGCAAGATAGAACCGCCAACTGCGTTTGAATTGCTCCGAGTAACCGAGCGCGCTAATGCCGGCATTGGCCGATTCGAAGGCGCGCAGCCAGCGGCGCAAGGTGCGTGCGTAATCGCGCCCAAACGCGAACTCACTCTGCGCTCTAAGCCCAGCGCGCGCCGCTTCGGCGCGGATGCGCCCCGGCGCCAACAGCATGCCGCCGGGAAACACGTGGCGGCGGATATAGTCTGACTGGTTGCGATAGGTGGGGAAGTCCGCATCGCCCACCACGATGGCCTGGATCGCTGCGCGGCCCCCCTCGGCGAGGCGTTGTTTCAAGGTGCGAAAATAGGTCGGCCAATGACGCTCGCCGACCGCTTCGATCATCTCAATACTGACGATGGAGTCGAACTTGCCCTTCACGTCTCGATAGTCCTGAAGGCGGACCTCAGCCTTTTGACCGAGCCGGGCGCGCGCATAGGCGCATTGCGCTTCGGAGACCGTGATCGCTGTAACCACCCGCCCTCTTTCCGCTGCGCGCTCCGCAAAGCCACCCCAACCGCAGCCAATTTCGAGCGTTCGTCCCTGCCCCGCTTCACTGGCGCTGAGCATGCGGTCGTACTTGCGCTCTTGTGCGCTCTCGAGCGATTCATCGTCGCTCTCAAAGAGAGCGCTGGAATATGTCATGGTGTCGTCAAGCCACAAGCGATAGAATTCGTTGCCGACGTCATAGTGCGCCTTGATGTTGCGGCGGCTGCCGGAGCGGCTATTCGTGCGCAGGAAGATGTCGCTCCACTTGAACAGATGCTGCGAGATCAATGCTCCGCGAAGGAGGCGCTCCAAGTGTGTTTTGTTCAACATGGCGAACGAGACTAAGGCTTCGATGTCCGCGCTTTCCCAGAGGCCGTCCACATAGGCTTCGCCGAAGCCGACATCTCCGCGCGAGATCAAAGCCGAGAACGCCGCCCAATCTTTCACTACCAGATCGGCGTACGGCTCGCCGGCGCCGAACCGCAGGATCTCACCGGTGGGAGCGGTCAGACTCAGCGATCCATGTTCGACATGCTCAAGCGCGCCAAACACTTTGCGCAAGGATTTTTCGCTCGCCATTAAGCCGTCCCCTTTGTTCGCGGCCGCGGCCGATAGCGCTCGCCCTTCAAGCGCAACTTCAGCGCCTGCCAGCCGATCAAAGCGGCCCCTTGCAGCGATCCCAATGGCCAGCGGATCAATGACGCCAGCAGCAGCACCGCACTCATGCGCCGGCGAGTCCCGCCAAGCGTGGCGATCATTCCGCCACCTTTGTCGTCTTCGAACCCGATCCACACCGAAATCCGGTCGGCGCGCCAATCGAAGCGAAACCTGTACCGCCCGTGAAAACGCTGGAATGGCGACACGGCCATGATCTTCTCGGCGCCGAGCGTGTCAGCGGCTTCGATCACGCCGCCGTCGGCGCGACGGCACAAGTAAGCGCAGCGATCGCCGAAGGTGTTGTTCACCTCCGCCAGGACTGCGCGCAGAGCTCCAGCGGGGTCGGTGAAGAACCAGAAGCTCACGGGATTGAACACAAAGCCAAAGAGGCGCGGCTGCGTCAGCAGCCAGACTTCGCCGCCTGCAGGAATCTCCATGCCCAGCCGAAGCGCTTCCCCCATGGCCCAGGCCCGCGCATCCGACTCTCCTCGTCCGTGGTCGCGGTCAAACAACGCAAACAGGGAAAACCCGTTGCGCGAAAAGAGCGGCGCCAAGGGCGCGTGCGAGAGCGACATCGGCGCCAACACAAACCCAGCGTGGTAGGCAAAGGCATTTCTGGCCCCGCTCTTGCGCGCATGCGCGATCCGACCCTCGACAAGCTCGAAGTGCGCCGCCCCGCTCATGCAGCGACCGGCGCTCGCAGCAATGCGTCTGCAGCCACCTGGCCGCTCATGAGGCCGTCCTCGTGGAAGCCGTATTGCGTGTACGCGCCGCAGAAAAAGGTCGCGCGTTGTCCCTGCAGTAACGGAAGTTTCCGCTGCGCTTCCATCGCCGCGCAATCGAAGATGGGATGCGCAAACTCCACCTCATCGAAGCACGACGCTTCCTCAATCGGCTTAAGTGGATTGAGGGTTGCAAACAACGGCGTGTTCGGCGGCAGGCCTTGCAACCGGTTCATCCAATAGGTGACGGAGGAATTGTCCCCAACGCGCCGCGCGTTCCAGCTTGACCAACAAATCCGACGTCTTGGCATGTGGCTGGCGTCGTCGTGCAAGACGACACGCGCCTTGGAATAGCGCAAGGCGCCAAGCACGCGAATTTCCTCGTCGCTGGCGTCGGCAAGCAAGGCCAGCGCTTGATCGGAATGACACGCAAGCACCACAGCATCGAATTGTTCCCACTCCCCGCCTTGTGGCTTCAATGCTACGCGCAGCCCACGCGTCACGCATTCAATTCGCGCGCCCGTGCGTATTGTCGCGCCGCGTCGTCGCAAGGCCGCCGCAACACGGCACACGTACTCTACACTGCCGCCATCGACCGTAAGCCAGGGCTCGGCATCGCGTAGCGAGACCAGCTTGTGATTGCGGAAAAATCGCAACAATGCGCCGGCCGGAAACTCGAGCATCTGCGCGGGCGACGCGCTCCATATCGCGCCCGCCAGCGCCTTCAGATAGTCGTCGGCGAACACGGCGCCGAGGCGATGCCTTTCAAGCCATTCCCGCAACGGCGCATCCGTATCGTTGGCTGGATCGCAGGCAAGCGCGTTGAAGCGGAGGATGTCGCGCGTCATAGCCAGGAAGGCAGGCGATACGATGTTGCGTTTCTGCGCGAATAGACTGGCAAGCGAGTCCGAGCTGTATTCTACCCGCCCATTATCGATGCTGGCGCTGAAGCTCATGTCGCTTTGTTTGACCGGGACATTGAGCTCGTTAAACAAGGCGCAGAGCCTTGGATAAGTGGCGCGATTGAACACAATGAAGCCGGTGTCGACCGCGACACGCTCACGCCTGCCTGCGATCATTGTGCGCGCATGGCCGCCGATGCGCTTTTCCGCTTCAAACACCGTCACGTGATGGGTGTCCGCAAGGCGCAGCGCAGCGCCAAGCCCAGCGATCCCAGCGCCGATGATGGCGACGCTCCGCGGGCCGCGGACCGGGCCTGCGTTCGCAGGGTCTGCGCTCTCGGTGACAGGATCGAAGGGCAAGCAGCGTTCTCCTCACGGAGATACGGCCGGCGCTCGGCGTCGGATCACTCTTGGATCAATGCCACCGCGAGAGGCGCTCAGGCGCTGCCGCTACAACTGGAGCGGCCCTATGCGGTCCATCCCTTCGCGGGCTTCAATTCACCCCTGGCGCGAGCAGGTATGCCGCGAATAGCGCAACCATGATGGAATCGAGCACGACCGCCGCGCCCGCTTGCCGCAACAAGAATTTGTGTCCGTGCGCCAACACCAAGGCAATGAACATGAGCTTGCCCGCGCCGGTGAAGATCAGCACCAGCGGGCGCCATTCGGGGTTGAACGCGGCATAGATCAACATTGCCCCGCCGCCAGCGATCAGCCCGCCCCAATTGCGCACGACGAGCTCGGCGGCGGGCCCGGCGACCCCCTCTCCGAACATCGCCTGCATGGCATTTCGGGGCGCAAACACAGCCTGCAGCATGCTCAGCGTCAGCAGCCCGCTAACCAGCATGACCCAGTGCATGTTGTCGACTAGCAGGCTCATGCTGGACTCTCCACAATGACAAGTGATATGTCATTTCTGACAAGCGGATTGTCAAATGAAAAAAGCGCGACCAGTGACGCCCGAAGCCCTGCTTGACCTCTCCGTGGCGGTCATCGAGCTTTATTTCCGGCTCGAAGCCGCCACCCAGGCAATTGCCGGCTTCGCCCAAGCGGGTGGAGAATGGGGGATCATGCGCAGCTTGATCCTCGACGGAGACCAGACTGTGCCGGAAATGGCGCGCGCTCGCCCGGTCTCGCGCCAACACTGCCAAACCATTGTGAACCGGCTGCTAGAACAAGGATTTGTCGAACTCGTCGAGAATCCACGTCACCGCAAGAGCCACCTGATCTCCATCACCAAGAAAGGCCGCGTCCGCTACCAGCAGATGACCGACCAATTCCTCTCCGCCGAGACCCAGTTCATACCGCATTTCACGCAAGCGGAAGTCGCGCAATCCGTCGACGTATTGCGACGTGCGCGCGCGCTGCTGGCAGTGTAGAAACACCTGAAGGAGACCTCCCCATGAATGCTCGCCCGCTCTCAGAAGCTCCCGCCATCGCATTCGACGCCGAGGGGACCGATCCCCATGCCTATTTGAAGTCGTTCCGCGAGCAGGCGCCGCTAGCGCGCACGCCGCTGGGCATCGTGCTCGCTCTGCGCCACCGCCATCTCGACCTGGTCACCAGCGACGCCACCCGGCAGATGGAGACCGAAACCAAAGTGATGCAGGGCATCACCGACGGCCCGATCTGGGACCTCACCACCACCGGCATGCTGTTCGCCAACGGCGAGGTGCACCGCCGCCGCCGTGCGCCGGTGTCGCGCACGTTCGCGTTCAAGCTGATGGATGCTATGCGCCCGAAAGCGGCGGCGCTTGCAGGGGAATTGGTGAGCGAACGGCTGGGCAAAGGCCCCATCGATTTCGTCAACGAGATTGCCGCGCAAATCCCGGCGCGCATTATCGCCGACATTTTGGGGATCCCGCGCAGCGATCTACCGGTGTTCATGCAATGGATCGCCGACACCGCCGAATCGATCGGCTTCCTCGATACCGGGCGGCGCCCACAAATCGAGAAGAGTCTGGTCGAGTTCAACGCTTATGTGGAGAGCCTGTTTGAAGAACGTCGCGCCAGACCGCGCGAGGATTTCATCACCGATTATCTGCGCACCACGACCGAGGACGGCGAACTGAGCGAAGCGGAAGTCCGCACCCAAGTGCTTGGGCTCATCCTCGCCGGCTCCGACACCACGCGCGGGTCGCTGTGCATGATCCTGGCGCAGCTGCTACGCCACCCCGAGCAATGGAGCGCATTCTGCGCCGACCCAGACGGGTTGAAGAAGGGCGTGGTCGATGAAGGCTTGCGCTTCGATCCGATCGTTTCAGGCGTGCCGCGCGTTGCCGTGCGCGATCTGGAGATCGACGGCTACTTGGTGCCGGCGGGCACGCCAATCGCAGTGTCGCTGCTCTCGGCGCTGCGCGACCCGGAAGTTTACGCCGACCCTGACCGCTTCGACATCCGCCGCACTGATCATCCCCGCTGGCATCCCGTGTTTGGCGGCGGCGCGCACCGCTGCGTCGGCGAAGCGCTCGCGCGCGCGGAGATGGAGGAAACGCTGGCGACAATCGCGCGGCTGGCGCCGAACACGGAGCTCGTTGGGGATTTTCCGAAGCTCGCGCCGGGTGCGATCCGCCAGGTTGGCGCGATGCGGGTTGCGTTTGAGTAGGGTGGCCTCCAAACGAAAACGGCCGGCGCTTCGTAGTACGCCGGCCGTCTCGGTTAGTGTTGCAGTCTTAGGCGAAGCTTAGCGGCCGCCCATCACTTGCGCCTTCATCACCGCCGATTGACGGAAGGCGAGCTTCTTGGAGGCCTTGATCTTCACCGGCTCGCCGGTTTGCGGATTGCGGCCCATGCGCGCCTTGCGGGCACGGATCATGACCATGCCGATGTCGCCGATCTTCACCTTCGCGCCCTTGAGCACGTAAGCCTTCACCACATCGATATAACCTTCGACCATGCCCTTGGCTTCGGACTTCTTGAGCCCGAGATGATCGGCAACGCTTTGCAACAACGCGCTGGCGGTGACGGTTTTACCAGCGGTCGCGGCGACCTTTACGGGCTTCGGCGCCGGAGCGGCGGCCTTCTTGGCCGGCGCCTTCTTGCGGGCCGGGGCCTTTTTCACCGCTTTTTTCGCTACTTTACGAGCCATTTCTCTTTTCCCTGTTCAAAAAGTTGTTGTGAATTAATCTCACCGAACCGCCGGTAACGCACGGGCGTTTTCGGCCCCGCTCTCACCAGCAACAGTGCAAGTGATGCCATTCAATACTTGATGGAGCGTGACCGTCTTTCTCCAAATTGCGCAGAAATTCCGCGATTTCGCGGTGGATTCGCGCATCTTACTGGTCTCCCTTGCACGATGCCACGCGAGTCGCAACGTCGGAAGCCCCATTTTTAGCGGTTTTTCTGAGGAAAGCGCCGAGCTCGTCGCGGAGTGTGGCGTGAAAACACGCATTTTTCATGGCTATTTGTGCGAGCGTCAGCGCAGCCCCATTCGAATTGCGCCATCGAGACGCACGTCTTCGCCATTGAAATAAGGGTTTTTAAGCATTTCGAGCGCAAGCGAAGCGTATTCCTCGGGCCGCCCCAAACGCTTCGGGAACGGAACGCTCGCGGCCAAGCCCTCGCGCACCTTCTCCGACGCCGCCAGCATCAGCGGCGTTTCAAAGGTGCCCGGCAGGATCGTGTTGATGCGAATGCCCTCATTGCAAAGGTCCCGCGCAATCGGCAGCGTCATGCCGACGACGCCACCTTTCGACGCCGAATACGCCGCTTGACCGACCTGCCCGTCCTCAGCCGCCACCGATGCCGTCATCACAATGGCGCCGCGCTCCCCTTCAGCCAGCGGCGCCAAACTCAGCATGCCGGCTGCCGATTTCGCGACGCAGCGAAACGTGCCGACCAGATTGATCTGGATAGTCAGATTGAAGATATCGAGCGGGAAGTGCTTGATCGCCCCGGTTTCCTTGGAGCGGCTGGCCGTTTTCATCGCGCTGCCGATGCCCGCGCAATTGACCAAGATACGTTCCTGGCCATTGGCGGCGCGCGCCGCGGCAAAACCGGAATCGACGCTCTCCTCGCTGGTGACATCGACTTTGCAATAGGTCGCGCCAAGCTCGACCGCGG
This sequence comes from uncultured Alphaproteobacteria bacterium, assembly GCA_902826245.1. Classification (GTDB taxonomy): domain Bacteria; phylum Pseudomonadota; class Alphaproteobacteria; order Caulobacterales; family Aquidulcibacteraceae; genus Vitreimonas. The sequence continues at coordinate 38,328 of CADEEA010000021.1, forward strand.
TGGCCTTGCCGCGCTCTTCGTCGCGATCGAAGATCGCCACCTTGACGCCCTCGGCGCGCAATTTCTCCACCGTGGCTTTTCCAAGCCCCGAAGCGCCGCCCGTGACCACCGCTGCAATGTCCGCTGAAAGCCGCATCTCATTCTCCTTGCTGCGCGCTGTCTTAGCGCGCGAAAACCTAGACGCAACGGCTTGGCGAACACGGCGGTAATACGTATGGCTTGAGCGCGGGAGGAAAACGTGGAGTTCAGCACCATCACTTGGGCGCTTTGCGGCTTTGGCGCACTCGCCGCTGCGGCCTACGGCCTCATGTTCCTTGGGCGCCCCCCTAGCCTTCTCTCGGCGGCGGTGAAGACCGCGTTCATGGCTGCATTCGCCGCCGCGTTCGCGCTCGCCGGCGCCGAGCCCCTCCTTATTCTCGCACTCGCGGCCGCCGCCGCTGGCGACTGGTTTCTGGCCTTCGACAAAAAGCAGCTCGTGCCGTTAGGCATCCTCTCGTTCCTGATCGCACAGCTTGCGTACTTATTCGTGTTTCTGGCGCTGGCGATGCTCGCGCTGGACGCCACACCGCTTTGGCCTAGGTACGCCGCTATGGCGCTCATTTGCGCGACAACGCTAGGCTTCCTCGTGTGGATGGCGCCGAAATTGGGATGGATGGCGCTGGGCGTTGTTCCCTACTCGATCGCAATCACGGCGATGGCGTGCATGGCGTTCTGGCTGCCTTGGGCTGGTTGGCCGGCAATGCTGGGCGCCGTGAGCTTTCTGGTCAGTGATTTCGTGCTCGCGGTTGAACTCTTCCGTCTGCCAGCGGACGCGCCCGTGCGGCGCATCACAGCGCCTGTAGTATGGTGGAGCTACGCCGCAGCGCAGATGCTGATCGTGGCAGGCGTGGTGCTAGCCTACGCGGCAGTTTAGGCGAGCGACGGCAAATCCAGCCCCAGCTCGCGCGCGCACGCAACCGCTTCCTCATACCCCGCATCGGCATGGCGCATGACGCCCGTACCTGGATCGTTCCACAGCACCCGGGCGATGCGTTTGCTCGCCGCTTCGCTGCCGTCGGCCACGATCACCACGCCCGAGTGTTGCGAATAACCCATGCCGACCCCGCCGCCATGATGCAGCGACACCCAGGTGGCGCCGGAGGCAGTATTGAGCAGCGCATTCAGCAGCGGCCAATCGCTCACCGCATCCGAGCCATCGCGCATCGCCTCGGTTTCGCGGTTAGGAGAAGCTACGGAGCCGGAATCCAAATGATCGCGGCCGATCACGATTGGCCCGATTTCGCCTTTCGCCACCATTTCGTTGAACGCGAGCCCCAAACGATGGCGTTGACCCAGACCCACCCAACAGATGCGCGCCGGTAGACCCTGAAACGCGATGCGCTCGCGCGCCATATCGAGCCAGCGATGCAGGTGTGCGTCATCTGGGATAAGTTCTTTCACCTTGGCGTCAGTGCGGGCGATGTCCTCCGGATTGCCGTGCAAGGACGCCCAGCGGAACGGGCCGATGCCACGGCAGAACAACGGCCGCACGTAAGCAGGCACGAAGCCGGGATAGGCAAACGCGTCCTCAACACCAGCATCCTTCGCCACCTGACGAATGTTGTTGCCATAATCCACCACCGGCACGCCCAGCTTGTGATAGTCGATCATCGCCTGCACATGCACGGCAATGGAAGCGCGTGCAGCTTCGCGCACAGCTTCAGGATTCTGCGCACGCGTTGCGACCCAGCGCTCCACGCTCCAACCGGCCGGCAGATAGCCGTTCACGAGATCGTGCGCCGAAGTTTGATCGGTCACAGCGTCGGGCCGTATGCCGCGCTTGACCATTTCCGGCAACAATTCCGCCGCGTTGCCAAGTAGGCCGACGGAAATCGCCTGCTTGTTCGCGCACGCTTCCGCTACCAGCGCCAACGCCTGATCCAGGGTCTCGGCGCGCTTGTCGAGATAGCGAGTCTGCAAGCGCTTATCGATACGGTCGCTCTGGCACTCGATGGCGAGGCAACACGCGCCCGCCATCACCGCCGCTAGCGGCTGCGCGCCGCCCATGCCGCCCAGACCGGCCGTGAGTATCCACTTGCCGGACCAATCACCGCCATAATGTTTGCGACCCATTTCGGCAAACGTTTCGTACGTGCCCTGGACGATTCCCTGCGTGCCGATATAGATCCATGAGCCGGCCGTCATCTGGCCGTACATCATCAGGCCTTTGCGATCGAGTTCGTCGAAATGCTCCCAGGTCGCCCAGCGCGGCACTAAATTGGAGTTTGCAAGCAACACGCGCGGCGCATCGGCATGGGTCTTGAACACGCCGACGGGTTTGCCGGATTGGATCAGCAGCGTTTCATCGTCCTCAAGCCGGCGCAGCGTCTCGACGATCTTGTCGTATGCTGCCCAATCACGCGCCGCCCGGCCAATGCCGCCATAGACAACCAGTTCTTCCGGGTGCTCAGCGACCTCTGGGTCAAGATTGTTCATCAGCATGCGCAGCGCCGCTTCGGTGAGCCAGGATTTGCAGCTGATCTCCGATCCACGCGGCGCGCGAATGAGGCGGGAAGCATCCAGACGGGAATTCATGGAAGGCTCCGAAACAGCGTTTCAAATTGTTCGTCATTCCGGGGCATCGCGCAGCGATGAACCCGGAACCCAGGGGCAACCGACGCGACGTTGGCCCCTAGGTTCCGGATCGCGCTTCGCGCGTCCGGAATGACGGATATCTATTTTCATTCGATGGTGGGCACAACCTGTCCCGCGAACACACGCTCGCGCAGCAACAGAGCGCCCAGCCAATAACTCAGTTCTGCTGGCGAATTGATGTCCCATATCGCCAGATCGGCGACTTTGCCAACTTCAAGGGTCCCAACATCGTCCTGTAACCCCAACGCCCGAGCGCCTTCGCGCGTCATGCCAGCAAGCGCCTCTTCTGGAGTGAGCCGAAACAGGGTGCACGACATGTTCATCGCCGCCAGCGGCGAAGTCAGCGGCGATGTGCCGGGATTGCAGTCGGTCGCCACCGCCATCGCCACGCCGGCGGCGCGGAGTTTTTCGATGGGCGGAGATTGTGTCTCGCGCAAGAAATAGAACGCCCCCGGCAGCAGCACCGCGACGGTCCCTGCTTCCGCCATAGCAGCGACGCCAGCGTCATCGAGATATTCCAGGTGATCGGCGGAGAGCGCGCCGTGGCGCGCGGCGAGCGCCGCGCCGTGTTGGTTGGAGAGCTGCTCGGCATGCAGCTTGACATCCAAGCCATGCGCGCGCGCCGCGCTGAACACATAGTCCACCTCGTCCGCGGTGAAACCAATGGTCTCACAGAAGGCATCCGCCGCGTCTGCCGCGCCTTCAGCCGCGATCGCTGGGATCATCACGTCGGCGACCAATTGAACGTAAGCGGCGCGGTCTTCCTTGAATTCAGGCGGAAGCGCGTGCAAACTGAGGACGGTGCGCTTGATTCGTACGCCGCTCGCGGCAAGCTCTCCCGCCGCCCTCAGCATCTTCAGTTCAGTCTCAAGGTCGAGGCCGTAGCCCGACTTGATTTCGACCGTCGTGACGCCCTCGTGCAACAAGCCCACGAGTCGTCGCGCGGCGCTGGTGGTCAGTTCCCGCTTCGTCGCCGAGCGTGTGGCGGCGACGGTTGAGGCGATGCCCCCGCCAGCCCGCGCGATCTCCTCGTAGCTCGCGCCCTGCAGACGCAACTCGAACTCGCGGGCGCGGTCGCCGCCGAACACAAGGTGCGTGTGGCAATCCACAAGCCCGGGCGTGATCCAGGCATTGTCGCAGGCGCGCACTTCGCGCGCCAAAGTCTCCGGGCGGCCCGGCAGGTCCGCGGCGAAGCCCACCCAAGCGATGCGGCCGTCCTTGGCCGCGATGGCGCCGCGCGGAATCGCGCCGTACGGCTTGGCGCCCGAAACCATCGTCGCCAGGTTCGCATCCACCCAAAGCGTATCCCACATGCGCTCGTCTTACCCATGGGAGACAAATAAAGCACCACCCATTCCCGGATGCGAAGCGCAATCCGGGACCCTAGACTCAGGCCCATCCGGATAGGTTCGTGTTTATGGGGCCCGGGCCGATGCTACGCATCGCCCCGGGAATGGGTGTGCGTTATACTCGCAACCATGACTCACGACTCAGATTGCCGCTCCTGGTTCTCCGCCGCAGACCTGCTCGGCCAGGACGCCAGCGCGCCCGTGGCGTTTCTCGGCGCGCCGATGGGCTTGGGATCGATTACCCCCGGGCGTTGCGATCTCGGCCCGGAAACCGTGCGCGCGGCATGCAAGCGCATGAGCGTCTACGACCTTGAGACGGAGACCGATCTCTCGCCACTCAAAGTGTTCGACGCCGGCGATGCAGACATTGCGGAGCTGGAGCCTGCCGCCAGCTTGGCGCCGCTCAAGGCGCGCCTCGAGCCGCTTGTACGCAAGCACGCGCTGACGCTGGTCATCGGCGGCAACAACGCCATCACCCGCCCCTGCGTGCATGCGCTGGACTCAACGCTGCAGCGCGTTGGCTTGCTCACGCTCGACGCGCATTTCGATCTACGCGACACCGATTGCGGGTTCACCAACGGAAATCCTGTACAGGCGCTGCTGGAGGACGGCATGCCCGGCGTGCACATCGCGCAGGTGGGGCTGCTGCCGTTCGCGAATACGAAGAAAGCGCACGAGAAGGCCAAGCGCGCCGGCATCTTCGTTCAGACCGGCGAAGACTGGGACGCGATGGGCACGCACGTGATTGAGCAAGCGCTCGAAACGCTTGCCGAGCGTTGCGATGTGATCCACGTCGATTTCGACATCGACGTGATTGAGCGCGGGTGTATGCCCGGGGCGCCCGGCGCACGCCCCGGCGGCATCAGCCCGAACACCTTCTTCCAAGCCACGCGCCTCATCTGCGCGCATCCGAAAGTGCAGAGCGTCGATCTCACCGAATTCGATCCGAGCCTCGATGTAGCGAACATCTCCGCGCTGACAGCAGCGCGTTGGGTATGCGAGGTGCTGGCGGGGTTCACACGTCGCTAGGCGACAAGCCGCAACCTACGAAATTCGTCCAGCAGCCCGTTGAACGCAACGCCTTCAACGAGCTGTTCCAAAGATGCTAGTGTGATGTCCGTTTGACTTCGCTGGCGTTTATTGAGGATCGCGGTTGGCACAACAAAGAACCGCCAGAGATCAAAGTTCAGCATATCAACGTCCTCACGCTGACGAGGAGTAAGCAGGCAGAACACATATACGTCTGACGGCCGCACCTTCTTGCTCGAACCTGCCACGGCCGATGTCGCCGGATATCGAAACGATATGTCCGATGGCTTTTCCTGAGGCCAGCTCTGGACATACGCTGCAGCCTTAACCTCGATCTTGGGCATGCCTGGTGATTCAAGATCAACCTCAGCCCAAGGCACTCGCGGCTCCTGCAGCGGAATTCCGAGTGCCGTTGCGACGACAAACTCTGCAAACGCACCGCGAATGACGTTCGCGTTCAGGTCAGAATAGGCCCAGCACCAGAAATCCAGCACGCCACGGCCAACCGGTCTGCCCGATGCTAGGAACTGTTCAGTTCCCGTGAGTTTGGACAAGCGCTCCACCAACTACTCCATCACCACAACCAGCTTCCCCGTCGCGTTGCGATCCATCAGCGCGCGGATCGCCGCGCCGCCTTCCGCCAGCTTGTAGCGTTTTGAAATGCGCGGTTTGATCTTGCCTTCGGCATAAAGCGCAAACAGATCGCGCACGTTTTGTTGGTGCAGCTCCGGTTCGCGCGCGGTGCTCGCGCCCCAGAACACGCCGACAATGGAGGAGCTCTTCAGCAAGGTGAGATTGAGCGGCGGCGTCGGGATGCCGGCGGGAAAGCCGACGACGAGATAGCGGCTGTTCCAGTTCATCGCGCGCAGCGCCGGCTCGCAATAATCGCCGCCGACCGCATCGTAGACAACATCGGCGCCGCCGCCCGTGGCCTGCTTCAAGCTCTCGGCCAGCGCGCGGCTTTGCTCCTTGGCGAACGCGCCCGGGGGATAAATGACAGTCGCGTCCGCGCCCGCTTCTTTCGCGAACGCGGCTTTCGCTTCGCTCGACACCGCGCCGATGACTTTCGCGCCCATCGCCTTCGCCAGCTCGATCGCCGCGACCCCGACCCCGCCGGCCGCGCCCAGGATCAGCACCGTCTCGCCGGCCTTCAGCTGGCCGCGATCCTTCAGCGCGTAATACGAGGTGCCATAGGTGAGGATGAAGGCGCTGGCTTCGTCGAACGGCATAGCGTCGGGGATCGGGATCACGCGCGCGGCTTGCGCCTTCACCTTCTCCGCGAACCCGCCCCAGCCGAGCGAACCGATCACGCGCTGACCGATCTTCACATGGGTCACGCCCGCGCCCACGCTTTCCACCACGCCCGCGACTTCGCCGCCCGGCGCGAACGGGCGCTCCGGCTTGAACTGGTATTTGTCCTCGATGATGAGCGCGTCGGGGAAGTTCACGCCCGCGGCTTTCACCGCGATCACGATCTCGCCCTCGCCGGCTACGGGATCGGGCGCATCCACCAATTCCAGCGTTTCCGGCGGGCCGGCCTTGGTGCTCATCAGCGCTTTCATGGGGTGCTCCGATATGACGACGCACACTATGGACCGGATCGCGTAGCCTCCGCTAGGCGCGCGCGTCATCCTTGTTGGCTTCGCAGCCGGAAAAATATTCCCCCCAGTGGAGGGCGGGGACGCGAAAGTTCGCGTCGCAAAAAGTGCGCCGGTGTTTCGGCGCTTATGACGCGAACACTCGCGTCCCCGCGATCGATTGCTGTCGGCGCCGTCGCCGGAGGTGTTTCACTCCGGTAGGCGGCTC
>CADEEA010000022.1 GCA_902826245.1 uncultured Alphaproteobacteria bacterium
ATTCAGCGCGGCATCAAGCACGGCGTGCGCAAGATCAATATCGACACCGACAACCGCATGGCCATCACCGGCGCCATCCGCAAAGCGTTTGCGGAACACCCGAAAGAGTTCGACCCACGCTTTTACCTAAAGCCCGCCAAGGAAGCGATGCGCAAGGTCTGCGCCCAGCGCTTCGAGGAGTTCAACGCCAACGGTTGGGCCAGCAAGATCAAGCCGCTGCCGCTCAGCGCCATGGCGAGGCGCTACGCCAAGGGAGAGCTTACGCCACAGATCGACGCGTCGCGGTTGGCGGCGGAGTAGGCGTCGCTAACCCGAAATAGCGATGAGCGCCCCGAGCAGATCGACGACCGCCCGCGCGCGTCAGAAGGCGAAGTGTTAGGCTGCCGCGCGAGGTGCGCTATGCGGCATTGGATCACGATAGGTTTGTTCCTGCTTTTCCTAGCCGGCTACGGCATGCAGAAATACGCCGCAGCCGCACCGCCGACGTTTGTCCCAGATTACCTGCGCGTCGTTCTATTGATCGTGTTTATCACAGCGGTCTTGCCCTTCGCTGCGATGTGGCTGGCGGGCGGGCTGGTGAGACCGTTTCCGTTATTTGTGTTATTCACGATCATTGGCGCGATCGGGTGTTCGGCGCTGGCGTTCGCGGCTTTTTGGTACTTCACGGTGTCGCACTTTCCCAATGCGCCACCCCTCATGGCGCTCGTGCCCCGGGGAATCGCGCCCGGCGTGTTCATCGCTGCGATCCTGATCTTGAACCGGTGGCTTTCGCAGCGCAGCGCCGACGTTCGAATCGCGACCGTGTCCCCATGAAAGTGCTGATCGAGCGCTGGCGCCTTCTTGCGGTTGCCGCGCTTGCCGTATCGTCGGCGGCTTGCTCAGGAACACCCCCAACGCCCCCCGTAGCGGCGCGCGCACGTGCGGAGGGTCTTTCCGACCGCATGGAAGCGCGCCTGGAGGCGCTGCACGATGATCTGATCGCCTTTCGGCGCGATCTGCACCGCCACCCGGAAACCTCAGGCAACGAGGCGCGCACCGCCGCTCGGGTTGCAGATAGGCTTGAGCTGCTAGGCTTTGAGGTCCGTCGCAATGTCGGTGGCCATGGCGTGGTCGCCATCCTCCGCGGCAGGCGGCCGGGGCGCACGGTCGCGTTTCGCGCCGACATGGACGCTGTGGGCTCCGATGCTCCCGATCCGGTCGATTTTGACTCCGAGAATACTGGCGTTCGCCACATTTGCGGACACGACATTCACACGACCATAGGCCTAGCGCTTGGCGAGGTGTTCGCGGCGATACGTGAAGATCTCCCGGGCACGGTCGTTCTGGTCTTTCAGCCCGCCGAGGAAAATGTCACCGGCGCCCGATTGATGGTTCAAGCTGGTGCGCTCGACAACCCGAGACCAGACGCGATATTCGCGTACCACACAGCGCCCTATGAGGTTGGGAAGATTGCCTTCTCCGAATCTACTCTGATGTCCGCGCGCGATCGCGTCACAGCGAGCGTGTCTGGCCCAGGCGCGCGCGGGGCGGCTGATGCGCTTCGCGATCGCATGCTCGCATTGCGCACCATTGAGTCCCCTGCCGCGCTGCAACCAATCGGTGCTGATTTCCTTTGGGGCGAGGCCCAGATCGACCGTGGCGAGGGCGACGCTTGGATCGTGCGCGGCAATTTCAGCCTCGCTACCGATGCAACGAGGCAGCGCCTGCGCGATGGCGTCAGTCAGGCGATCGCCGACCTCGCGCGATCAACGCCGACGGCGCATGTCGAGATCGACTATACTGCTCGATTTGCGCCGGGCGTCACCAACCACACCGAAATCACCCGCGCGGCCCAGGCGAGCATCCGAGCCGCCCTTGGGGACGACGCGCTCGTGCAAGTACGCGGCGTATCGCCTGCTTTCAGCGAAGATTTCGGCCGCATGCAGGACATTGTTCCCGGCGCCATGTTCTTTCTGGGCGTCAGCAACGCAACCCGCAATTGGGTTGGCCTGCCGCATTCGCCGGACTATGTCGCCGATGAGGAAGCGATCGCCATCGGATCGAGAGCCATGGCGAGGATCATGCTCGACCACATGTGGGCGCCGTGATCTTGCGCGGAGCGCGAGTGAACACCCAGAGATAGCGCCCGCTCGGCTCGCCACGATGCGCCGGGAACAATCCTCGGCGCGCTCGAGCACCCGATAATCGCCCCAGAACGGGGCGAAGTAGCTCACTTTGAGCTTGCCCTCATCGCCCGCCCCACCCCGGCGGGCGCGGCCTACGGGGGCGGCACGCTTAGCGGACGGAGCGACCTGCACTCGCGTGACACTGATCCATTGATCTGGTGCGATGCCGAGTCTAATGAGACCAGACGCTTTCGCGCGAGTCGGAGTGCGGATTCGGAGCGTGACCGGCGGCCGACGTCTTCATTTCCTACATTCTGCGCCGCAACCGAGATGTGCATGCACCAGAATACTGCGCCGCTGCGGTCTCCTTACGCGCCATTCACTTCCCCCTCGCGCTGAGAATATCCAGCGCGTCACAGAAAAAGCTAGGCGCGTTGCCGGCTTTGCAGGCCATGTCGCCCATGGTGAAAACGAAGATGACGATGGCGACCAGCGGGAAGACGATACCGATGGCCTGAGTGATGAACATCGAAAGCGAGAACGGTCGGCGTTCTCGACGCGTGCGCGGCGCAGCGCTCACCGCTTCTGCGTCTTCATCGCCGTCGCCGCCAATATGCAGGCTTCCGCCCGGAGGAACGCGAACCTGGTGCGGCGCCCCGCCGCCGCCGACATGGATGTTGACATTCTCCATAGTCACGCCCTGCAGCTTAATGCCCGGCGCCTCGAAATGGGTGGGGCGCGGCGCTTGCGGCACGGGCTCGCTACGCACGATCGCCTGCACGACGCCTACGAAGTGCTGAAAGCGCGGGTCTTCCGCGCCACCGCTCCATGCCGCGAGATCGGCGTATTGCACTTCGCCGAAGCCGAGCGGCGGGGAAACCAGATCAAGCCGCACAGGCGCCAGCACCTTGCGCGCAAGCCCGTGCGTGGCCTCCTCCATCACCCATGCGCCTTGCTCTGGATCGATACTGTCTTGCGTCCACACCGCGACTACACATTTCGCCGCGGCGAGCTGCTTGGCGATCTCCGCGCGCCACGAAGTCGAAGGCTGGATCGCCTCGTCCCACCACACATCAAGGCTGGCCGCGCGCAGATGCGCCACCAACGGCCGCACGCGGTCAGCGTCGGTTTTTTTATAGGAGATGAAAACGTCGGGCATGGAGCGATCCTTTCCCCTGGCCTCAGGAACTTGGCATGATCGGCGCAGGCGGTGAAGGGCTGGCGCATGCCGTCACACTTTTATGAGATGCCGCTTTGGGTCCATGCGCCCGTGCAACACGGCCACGACCAGGAATTCGTCACTCTCGACCACGCCATACGCAAGATGCGACGCAACCTTGCGCGCCAAGACGCCGTCGCCAAGCTCCGGGCGCGGCCGGAGCAAAGCTGGGGATTTGATGGCTTGGGCCAGGGCCTCGTTGATCTCCGCGAGGTACGCATTCGCACGGGCGTTGCCCCACCGCTCGCGTGAATATCGCCAAATCTCTTGCAGCTGGCGATCGGCCGCCTCGGTGAGGCGATAACCCTTCACTCAGCCGCCGCTCGCGCGGCGGCGTCCATGACCCCGCCAGAAGCAAAGCGGCCGGCGGCGACATCGGCAAGACCCGGCGCGAGCGCGGCGCGAAGCGCATCCAATTTGCCTGCCTCAACGGCTTCGCGAAGCTCCGAAAGCCGGCGCACAGCGTCACGGATCACTTCGGTCTCGTCGGCATAACGGCCGGCGGCGACTTCATCGCGGACGAAGGCTTGAAGATCGGGGGTAAGGGTGGCGGACATTCTTGAACGATAGCATCGGGGCGACGCTTTGTTAAGATCGACTATTCGACCGTGAGCTTCAACACAATCCTTAACATCCCCGAGCAGCGTTACTCGCGAAAGCATAGCCCACTCATTGCATGGCCCTTAAGACGGCGCACTCCCAACCGTCAAACTCCACTCCCGCTGCCTCAGCTGCTTCCTGTGCCCATTCAAGTATTGGTGCCAGCGCAACTGGATCAACGTGAATCTGGCCTTGCAAAATCAGGCCGCTTTCGTCGCCGCCCGCAGGCGAAAGGCCCAATTGGGCTGCCGAGTGAAGAACCGCGTCAAAGTCCGCCGCGGAATGCGCCGCGCCTCTGCGCCTATAGAAGAAAAGCAGCGTGTGACGCGCCTGAGTGAGAGGGTCACCCTTTTCCTGGAGGCGATCCAGGACTGCCCAATCCCTTGCGCTGAGCTCGACTGATCGCAATCAAAGCCCCTTCACAATCTCATCCGTCATCTTCTTCGCATCCCCGAACAGCATCATCGTGTTGTCGCGGAAGAAGAGCTCATTCTCCACGCCTGCATAGCCGCTGCCCATGCCGCGTTTGATGAACAGTACGGTTTTTGCTTTCTCCACGTCCAGGATCGGCATGCCGTAGATGGGGCTCTTGGGATCGGTTTTCGCCGACGGATTAGTCACGTCGTTGGCGCCGATGACGTAGGCTACGTCGCATTGGGAAAATTCGTTGTTGATGTCTTCGAGTTCGAACACTTCGTCGTAGGGCACATTGGCTTCCGCCAGCAGCACGTTCATGTGCCCGGGCATGCGGCCCGCCACCGGATGGATGGCGTATTTCACATCGACGCCTTCCTTCTTCAGCATGTCCGCCAGTTCACGCACGCTGTGCTGGGCCTGCGCCACGGCCATGCCGTAGCCCGGCACGATGATCACTTTGGACGCATTCTTCATGATGAAAGCCGCATCGTCGGCGCTGCCTTGCTTGACCGGCCGCGTCTCCTTGCCAGCGGCTACCGCCGCGCCGTCGGCCGTGCCAAAACCCCCGAGGATCACCGAGATAAAACTCCGGTTCATGCCCTTGCACATGATGTAGCTAAGGATCGCGCCCGAGGAGCCCACCAGCGCCCCGGTGATGATCAGCGCCACGTTTTCCAGCGTGAAGCCAAGTGCGGCCGCCGCCCATCCCGAATAGGAATTGAGCATGGAGACGACCACCGGCATGTCCGCGCCGCCGATTGGGATGATCAGCAGCACGCCGATCAGCAGCGACAAGCCTGCGATCGCCCAGAAATGCCAGTCGGTGCGCCCGCCGTCGGCGACCATCATGAAAATCAGGACCACGATCGCGGCCGCTATGACGATGTTGATCGTGTGCCGGTTCGGCAGCATGATCGGCGCGCCGCTCATATTGCCGTTGAGTTTCGCGAACGCGATCACCGAGCCGGTAAAGGTCACCGCGCCGATGGCCGCGCCCAAGGAAAGCTCGATCAAGGACTGCATCTTGATGGCGTCGCCGTCGGCGATGTGAAAGCTAACCGGCGCGTAAAACGCAGCCGCCGCCACCGCCACCGCGGCAAGGCCCACGAGCGAGTGGAACGCCGCCACCAATTGCGGCATCTCCGTCATCTTGATTGCGCGCGCAATGTAAGCGCCGGCGCCGCCGCCAAGGGCCACCCCGCCGAGGATCAGCAGCAAGGTGGTTTGGTCGAGCTGATCCCATTTGAGCGCGAGCGTCACGCTCACCGCCACACCCATGCCGATCATGCCGTAAATGTTGCCCTGGCGGCTGGTCTCTGGACTCGACAGCCCGCGCAGCGCCAGAATGAAAAGCACCCCGGAGACGAGGTACAAAAGTGTTGCGAGTTCGGAATTCATGTTCAGCCCTAATTCAACCTCGCCGCCGCCAGCGCGACCAACCCGAAAGCATCGTCAAAACCGGCGCAGCGAAAAATACCAAGGCAGCCACCCAGGCGGGCCAATGCCAAACTTCCGTCGCCCCGAGAAACGCGAGCACGTTGCCCACAAACGGCACGAAAGCCAGAAAGAAACCGACGAACGCCGCCGGCCATGTCGGCCACCCGGTTGTCTCGCGAATCCAGTCGCTCACAAACGTGATCTGCACAACGCACAGCGCCACCCAGGCGAGCGCGATCAAACAGCCCATCCCGAGGACACGCTGCGCGTTAATTCGGAAGCGTCGCATTTCCTCGCGCGCACGGGTGCGGTCGAATGTCTGGGGACCGACCCGGGGTTCCTCGCGCAGCCGCACGAGCGCGCGCTGGCAAGCCTGGCGCAATTCGTCATCGTTGACCGCGCCCTCCTCGCGCGCTTCATTGACGCGCGCCTCGAACGCCTCCACGGCGACTTGGAGATCTACTATCGCGCGCGGCAGCGGCGCACCCGCCGTCCAGCCTTCGATGAAGCGGCGCATAAACGCTTCGGCGGAGAGGCGGCCATCAAGATAAGCCTCAAGAAGCGCGCGCCATTCGGCGGCAGTCACTTCCCCCTCTCCCTTGCGGAGAGGGTGGACAGAGCGAGCTCGCTCACCGTTTTTCTTTCTTCTTGTACATCGCCAGCATACGCTGGGTAACCAGGAAGCCGCCGAAAATATTTACGCTGGCGAGCGCCACCGCTAACGCTCCGGCGGCCTTCGCGGTCCAGCCACCGGCCAGTTCGGCGCTTGCCGCAGCCGCGATTAGCGCACCGACAATGATCACCGAGGAGATCGCGTTGGTGACCGCCATCAGCGGCGTATGCAGCGCCGGCGTCACCGACCACACCACGTAATAGCCAACGAAAATCGCCAGCACGAAAATCGCAAGGTAAAAGACAAACGGATCGGTCATGTCTATTGGGTTCCGTAACGCGTGCGGCAGCGATTGGCCGCCTCTTCCTGCTCGGCACGGGGCCGTTCCGCCCAAAACGAGCGCGCGGCGCTCGCGGCGTAGCGGCCCGTCATGCCCTCGACGCCCGGTTCACGATTGAGCGCCTCCAATATCTCGTCGAGCACAACCGCCCACGCACCGCCGCCGACATGCTGGCGGCTCATCACATCGAGGTTCACAAATGCCGCCACCGCTCCAGCGCAATTCGACAAATCCTGCGCTTGGCTCGCCTCGGGAGATTGCGCGTGGGCGGGGGCCGCCAAAACCGCCACGGCCATCGCTATTCCGGTATAACGCTTCATCATCGGCTTTCTTACTCCGTCGAGTATGTGGCGTCAGCGCGGATCACCAAGCCTAACATATCGAGCTGATGAGTTTCCGCCGCGCGTTCGCCGCGATGGTTGCGGTAGATTAAAGTGTGCCCGCGCGCGCCGACGCAGAGCGCCTCGGGCGTGAAGGTCAGCTGTGGTGCGCGCTCAAGCGCCTTCTCGAAATAGGCGCGCAACAGCGGCTTGCCGTGGATGACGCCATCGGGCGAGAAACCGAGCGCGGCGATATAGGGCGAAGAGAACTCAATCCCCTCGGCGTACAACGCCAGGATGGCTTCAAGGTCGCGCTTGTTCCAAGCCTCGTAATAGCGACGGGCGAAATCGGCGTCGTTCATGCCGCACTCTTCGGCGCGAAATGGGGATGCACCAACGCGCCGGCGCGGCTCAACATCGCTCCTTGAATAATCTCATCGTCCCAGTGCGGGGCAAACGCCTTGCTGTCTTTGTCAGTCAGCAGCGGCAACAGCGCCAGAAAGTTGCGTGCATAGAGCGCCGAGGAATCGGCGGGCAGCCGCGCGGGCAGATTGGTGAAGCCCATAATTTTGACGCCGCCGATTTCGACCAGCTGATCGGGCTTCGACAGCGGACAATTGCCGCCCTGCGCGACGGCAAGGTCGACGATTACCGAGCCGGGGCGCATCGACTTCGCCTGCGCTTCGCTCACCAGCACTGGTGCAGGCCGGCCTGGGATCAACGCGGTGGTGATGACGATGTCCTGTTTGGCGATGTGCTCGGAGATCAACGCCGCCTGCTTGGCCTGATATTCGGCGCTCATCGCCTTGGCGTAGCCGGCGGCTGTCTCGGCCTGCTTGAACTCGTCGTCCTCGACGGCTACGAATTTCGCGCCCAGGGAAGCCACCTGCTCTTTCGTGGCCGGGCGCACATCAGTGGCGCTGACCACCGCTCCCAAGCGCCGCGCCGTGGCGATCGCTTGCAAGCCGGCGACGCCCACCCCCATGATAAACACCCTCGCCGCCGCCACCGTGCCGGCGGCCGTCATCATCATAGGAAACACGCGCCCGTAGAGCGCCGAGGCTTCAATTACCGCGCGATAGCCGGCGAGGTTGGCCTGGCTCGACAACGCGTCCATCGATTGCGCGCGCGAGATGCGAGGAATGAATTCCATGGCCAGCGCATCGATCTTGGCCTTGGCTAGGGCGTCAATGACGCCGCGATCGGCGTAGGGCTCCAGCAAAGACACAAGACCCGCACCCGCGCGCATCGTCGCGATCTCGGATTCGGTGGGGCGGCGCACCTTGAGCGCCAGATCGGCGCCAGCGAGCCCGCCATCGCTTGCAAGCTCAGCGCCCGCTGCTTTGAACGCCTCGTCGGTGACGCTGGCGCTCAACCCAGCTCCGGTTTGCACCACGACCTGGTGGCCGGCGGCGACGATCTTCTTGACCGTGTCGGGCGTCGCCGCCACGCGCGTCTCGCCGGGCGCACTCTCCTTGAGGATGGCGATGCGCAAGCGTCAGCCCGCCATACCGCTGACGGTGCCGACAATTCCGCCGCCAATCGCGAGAAGAACCCATAGCGCAATCTGAACCGCCCAGAAGGCCCCGGCCATTCGGAACAAAAAGGCAGCAACCACGCCGATGATTACAAACACCAGCAATCCCGACCACCATCCGTAGCCCATCGCAAACGCAAGCGTGGCGAGCGCTACGCCTTGGGCGAGCAGCACGCACGTCCACAATGTGGCGCCCAGGAAGGCCCCGAAGGTCTCGCGCTGCTCCTGAATTTCCATACCCCCGTTTGCGCCGCCTTGCGCCATAGCTATTTGCTCCCTGGTTTGGTCCAATCCGCCGGGGGTGTAGACCGCGCCGCCGCCTGGAACAAGTCGCGCCCGACCGCTCGAAATGAACGCAAAGCGGTCCCGCCCATGCGATCCTTGCTTGACAGCATACTGGCCTGCGGTTTGGCAGAGGTGGCGCGGGACCGAACCGGGCCGGTGGAGAATTGTCGTGAACACGCCTGAGGCACATTTCCGCCATGCCCGCCGATTGGGTGCTGGTTATGTGCCTAGGGCCCGCAGCGGGGCTTCCAAAGCCCGCCGTCGGCTCGCCGCAGCGCTGTCGCGGCAATGGCCGCTGGCGCTGGCGCTCGCCGTGGCGGTGGCGCTCGGCGGCGCGGCGATCGTGCGCGGCCCCCCGAGCCTCGACGGCTACGTATTCTGGAGCGGGGTCGGCGCATGCCTCGGTGCGGCGTTGGGCGTGTTGCGCGAGATGACGCGGCGCACCATCACTTCCGCTTCGGCGCTTTCTGGGCAACGCAACTTTCCGCTGCTCGGCGCCGCGCCCGAACTCAACGCTGCGAATCTGCGCGAGCTGCCGCCTGAGCACCGCACGCCTGCCGGGTGCCTTGCTTTCATGCCCGCCACCCCGTTCGCTACCTCGTTTCGCGATCTACAAGGCGCGTTCGCGAACGATCGACTGACGGTATTCTCCTGTTGCGCAGGCGACGACGGCGCGGGCCTTGCGGCCATGTGTGCGACAGCGAGCGCGCGTCAACAGGGCCGGCGCACAATCCTGGTGGATTGCGACCCGCACCGCCGTTCGTGCACGCGGGCAATGGGTATCGAGCCGGACCATGGCGCAGCGCAAGCAATGCTGACGCCCGAGCGCTGGCGCGACTACGTGGTCGAGGAGCCGGAAACGGCGCTCACCTTTCTGCCAGCAACACCCGCGCGTTACCCCAGCTTGCTTGATGCGCCAGGCTGGCCGGCACTTTTGGAGCAATTGCAGGCTGAATACGATCTCGTGGTCGTCGCTTGTCCGCCATTAGCAAACGCACGCGCGATCGACAGCCTCGCCAGCCACAAGCCCGACCATGTCGTCCTCGTGGCGACCTGGGACCAGACTGCAGTCGCCGCCCTGAAACACGCGAGCCGCGCGCTTCGCGCCGGCGGCGCCCGGGTTGGCGTTTTCGTCGTCGGCGTGCCCGACGGTTATCGGTTTGGCAGACTTCGGCCGAGTTAGTCCTCGCCCCCCGCCGCGAGCATCATATCGGGGGCGATTGCGCCGCCGATGGCGATCGCCAGTTGCGGGAACACCGGGGCCAAATTGCCTGAGAATTCTTCCGCATGCGCCCAGTCGGGCGTCGCCGGTCGCGCCGCCACTTTGAAGCGTTTTGCGTCGACGCGCGCGTGGCGGAGCATGTCTTGAACAAACGGCGCACCTGAACCGCCGCCGACAGCGATGACTTGGATCTCGCTGCGCTTTTCCAAATGCGCGTGACGACAGGCTACCGCGAGGCTGTGGTCGAATGCGTGCTGCAGATTGCGGCGGAACTCGGCGAAATCGCGGTCACGTTCCAAATCGCTCCATTTGAGCACCAAAGTGCGCGTACCGTAACGCAACAGTGCCCGCCCATCATAGAGCAGGCTCTCCTTGATATCCTGCATTTGCCGCATCAGCAGATTCCAGAGCGCCGTCTGCTTCTGCAGCGAGCGCTGCGAGCCGCTGGCCTCGGTAGCCAGATTGGCGATCACGCGGTCGATGAACTCACCAGCTTGCTTTAGCGTCGCCCGCGCCTGTGGCAATTCGTAGATGCGTCCGCCGGAGCGGAACATGGCCGCAATATCGGTGGTGCCGGCGCCGACATCGACCACCACCATGTGCGCGGCGCTACGCTCAAGCCCGATCGACGTGTAAGCCGCCGCCGCTGAGGCCTCGAAGATCAATCCCATCTGCAGCGGGCGGGCGGCGCTCCTGGCCTCGCTCAACAGCTGTTCCACCGCTGCGATCTCCAGGCCTTCTGGTGCCAGCAGGCGCACGCCCGCCTTCTCCACCAGCGCCTCTGCTTCGGAGAACAGCGCCACGATTGAGGTGTGCAAGCCAGCGCTGTCGCCGCTGCGCCAGGCGGGCGCTGCATAACGACGATTGGCGAAGCGCTCGCCAGCGAGTTCTGGGTCTTCCGCTTGCGCGCGCCCGATCGCGGCGGACAAGAACGCCAGATAGAGCACGATCAGATCGCGCATGGTGAAGAGCCGGTGCGGGTCGATTGCGGTTGGAGCGCGGGTCTTGAGTGCGCGGTCAAGGTCACTGACGCTCAGGAGAGTCTTGAACGAGCGCAGCGCCATGCGTCCATGGCGCGCATAAGCCTCCGCCCGCTCCAGCGCGGCAGCGCCGAACAACACCGCTTCGTCGGCGACGAACACCGCGCTCGGCAGCAGGAAAGCGTTGCCGCCTTCAAATCCCGCCAAGGCGAGCGGACGAACCCAGGCTGGATCGAAGCGCGCCCACGAATCCAGCGGCGCAGCGGCGGCCTTGGAGAAAGCCGTGCCAAAGTCGATGCACAGCGTCCAGGACGCCGCACTCATGCGCGCGCACGCGATCGCGATGCCGCGACCCGCGCTTTGACGAGCACCACTGCGCCCCGCGCCACCCCCGGAACCAAAATGCGAACCTCCTTGGGCGCGCGTGGCCCCCTGCCTGCAAATTCATGCCTCTCCGCATCGAACGGGGCGACCTCGCCTTCAACGCCGATACGCTCCAGGCCGCGACGGCGCGCAGCGCGCTGTAAAGACTGCGCGATCAGCGCCATCAGCGCTTTTCGCTTTCCAGGGGTCTGCGCGATATCCAATTCCGAGAAATCAGCGATCGCCTGGGCTAAAGCGCGGTCAGCCTGCGTCCACGAGGCCTCCGCCAACGTATTGGCGAGGCCCGCGATCTGCGGGCGGCGTCTGCCTCTCGTTTTGCCGGCCATCGTTTGTCTCGCGCGTCGGCCCACCATACCTTGGCGGCGGCGCGGATAAAGGGCGCATTCGCATGCGGGTGAGTCAGCCTCGGTAGGCAGCCTCGCCGGGGCGCGGCTCGCGCTGCTTGATCGCCTTGAACAGACCGGTCCCCGTCATCAGCGTGTCGTCGCCGCGCCAAACGCGGCCGCGCACCACGTAAATGCCGCCCTCCTTGGAAAGCGTCTCCCCGCCGGCTTCAACCCAATCGCCCAAACGGGCGCTCGACAGAAAATCGCACGTCAGCCGAACTGTGACCCAAAAAGACGAAGTCTCAACCGAAACAATATGACCCCACGCCACATCGGCGAACGTCATCAGCATGCCGCCATGGGCGTTGTTCATGCCGTTAACGTGATGGTCGCCGACACGGAAGCCCATGATCGGGCGCGCCCCGCTGCGTCGATAGAGCGGCCCTACATGGCCAATATAGCCGCGCGGCCAATTCAGCTGCTCGAAGCCTTCAGGTATTGCGGATTCGGAACTCATCCGGCGACCATACGCAATCGCGCCGCGCCAGCCCAGCCAGCGAATCACGCCGGCTCATCGTTGGAGTTCGCCGCGCGCTTGGCGCGGCCGCGGGGCAGGCCATTCACCAGGTCGCTACGAATTTCGTAGCGCGCAGCCCGAATAGCAGGGTGAAAGCCGACATTGTGCAGCGTCACCATCACGTCGCTACCGCGCTCTTTCCAATAGGCTTCGATCTTGCGGCGAAGCGAATCCGCTCCCTCGCGCGTGCAATAATCGATCAGCCCGCCAGCTCCCGGCGCAAACAGGGGCTCATCCACCTCGTGAGGATCGAGAGGGAGTTCCGCGGCGCGTTGACTTGACATCGACATGGGCCTTCCAAGTGTTCCTGACGGTGCAAATGCCCTTTTCTTGCAGAGAGGAAAATCGCCCGAAAGTCTTGTTCGGCGGCCTATGCCGTTTGGGTTAATCCGTATGTGAATCTAACCTGAACGGTTTTTCCGTGCTTGGGTATCGGCATGCGCAACGCCGCCCCCCTTGCAATCGTTATCGAAGACGATGCTGAAGCTGCCGACGCGTTAAGCCTTTTGCTCACCGATTTTGGCGCGCGCACCGTCGTCGGTTTGGACGGCGAGGACATCCTGCAGGCGCTCGGCGCGCGCACGGAGGCAGTGCGCTGGATCATCGCCGACTACAACCTTGGGCCAGGTCCAACAGGGGTTGCGCTGGCCCGCAAACTCAGACGAGCAGCGCCCCTGGCGCGGGTGCTCGTGCTGACTGGCGCGATCAGCGACCGCCCCGATCGCGACGCCCGCGACGCGGGCTACGAAATCATGCGCAAACCAGCCTCTGCCGACGCCATCGTCGGCTGGCTGGAGGCAAGCGGCGTCGATCACTAAAAATCACCGACGAGTATCGCTATCGCCTTTCGGCTTGTGACCTGCCTGCGCCACGGGCAGATGAGGGCGGATGCCGCTGCAACACCGCACACTCAGAGCCGATCGCATCCTGAGGATTGCGATCATCATCGTCTCCATCCTTGTGACCGCCTTGTTGTTCCAACTGGGCGCGGAAAACAGACTGCATGGGGCCACCGTCGAAACCATCCTGGCGGCGCGCTCGGCGCGCGACGAGATGCAGGCGTTGACTGGCTCGCTTGCTGAAGTTGAACTGGCTCGTCGCGCTGTCCTGCAACGCGAAGCTGGCGCCGGTGCGCAGCTGGAGCAAGCTGCCGCGAACGCGCGTGAGCGGGTGGCGCGGTTGCGCCGCTTAGCGACGGAGGGCGACTCGGAGATGCTGACGGCGCACATAGGCGACGCCGTTGAAAAAAACCTCCGCTTGCCGGCGAGCGCCGCCTCCGGCGCGGTCGCTCAGACCCGCACCGAGCTGCGCCTGGCCATGGATTATCTCCGCCATGAGTTCAACCTGCGCAACGATGCGGCGCGCGAACGCGAGCGACGGGGCCGCGAGCGCCTTGCGCAGCTTGCATGGGGATTGGCGCTGCTTTCGCTAGCGGGCTCGGCCCTGGCGCTGTTCGTGCTGCGGCGCGAACGCGAGCAATGGCGTCTTGCCCATGCAGCGGAAGCAACAGCGCATGCGGCGGCCGCGGCCTCCGATCGGGCCAAGACCAGATTTCTCGCCTCCGCCAGCCATGACATGCGCCAGCCCTTGCACGCGCTTGCGCTTTACCTAAACGCGCTACGCAAGCGCGTGCAGGGTGATGAAGCGCGCGGCATTCTGGAGAAGGCCGAGCGCGCCACCCAATCCATGGTCGGCATGTTCGCAACTCTGCTCGATCTTGCGCGGGTTCAGGCCGGCGCCATCACGCCTGACATCGCCGACTTTCCGTTGCAGGACATATTTGACCGCATTCGCGGCGAACACCCCGGCGCCGACGTGCGTGCTGCGCCAACGAATACTTGGATCCGCACAGATCAGGTGCTGCTGGAGCGTTTGCTGCGCAACCTCGTCGCCAATGCGTTGAAGCACGGCGGACGGTCCGCGACCCTTGAAGCTGAGCAGGTGACTGGCAAGGTCCGCATCGCCGTGCGCGACGACGGCCCGGGCCTCGCGCCCGAAGATCAAGGCCGCATCTTCGAGGAATTCGTGCGGCTCGACACCGGCAAAGGCGGCGAAGGGCTGGGCCTTGGCCTGGCCATCGTGAAACGCATTTCGGACCTGCTCGATCTCGGCATTGAGCTGCGCTCTAACCTTGGTGAAGGAGCCGTGTTCCAAATCCACGCGCCTTTGGGCGCTGCGAGGCCTTCACCAACGCCCCAAAGGGCCGAGATCGCGCTGAACGCTGATGCGATCGTAATCGACGACGATCCCTTGGCGCTCGAGGCGCTGGCAGGCGCGCTGCGCGATCTGGGAATGCGGGTGCGCGCCTGCAGCAGTGAGCGCGAACTTGAAGCAGCGCTCAATACTAGCCCACCGCCCGCCCTGCTCGTCACCGACCTCCGCCTCGACGGACGTCTCGTCGGGCTCGATCTTGCGAACCGCCTCCGCCCTCGATTGGCGCCGCCGCAAGGCGTCATTGTCGTCACCGGGGACACCGCGCCTGAGACACTGAACGAATTGAAGGCGTCCGGTTATTCTTGGCTGATCAAGCCCATCGACCCGGAAGAGCTGGCGCGCGCTGCCGCCGACGCCCTTGGGCTTAGACGGATTTGAGCTTGGCGATAGCTTCCGCGCGAGTGCGCACGCCAAGCGCGCGGTAAATCGCCGCCAAGTGAATTTTGACCGTGCCTTCCGCGATCGCGAGCGTGCGCGCGATTTCCTTACTGGCGCGGCCTTTCAGCAATTCTTCGAGCACATCTTTCTGCCGCGCGGTCAGAGCGTCCATGACGAGCGTGTGCCTCTGGGCAATCTGGACAGCGCCTTGCTCACGTTTGCCGATATTGCTCGGAACATAGATGCGCCCGCTGAGCACCTCGCGCAGCGCGTTGGCGATTTCCGCCGCGGAGAGCGACTTGGGCACATACCCATGCACGCCCGCGCCCAAGGCGGCGAGAATTTCATCGCGCCCCTCCCACGCGGAAACAACGGCGACCTTGGCGTCGGGAAATCCGTCCCGCAATGCCGCAAGCGTCTCCGCGCCCGCCATGCCGGGCATGCGCAGATCGACTAAGATGAGATCGCCGGCGCCTTCAGCGCTCAGGAGGTCCACCGCCTGGTCGAAAGTCTCGGCCTCGCGGACGCGCTCGGCGTTAAGATCGTCCACGAGCAATTGCCGCAGGCCGCTGCGAAACAATTCATGGTCGTCGGCAATCAGCACTGACAGGCCCATTGCGGATGCTCCTCCGCGCGTTGCGGGAGTGCGCGTCAACATGCGCCGCCTACGGCTTCGGCACAACACAAATCGGGCGGCGAAGCTTAAGGAGTCGCTGCCGGCGTCCGCGTACCGCCGACGACCTCCACAACAGCGCCGCTATCGCGGCGCACCTGGCGCAGGGTGTCGATGCGACTGCGTTCGATTTCAAACAGCTCGCGATCGCGCCCGCTGAGATTGCGGCCATTGGCGACCTGCAAATTCATCGGATTGACTTGTTGGCCGCGTCGCAACACCTCGTAGTGGAGATGCGGGCCAGTGGAGCGGCCGGTATTGCCGACATAGCCGATCACCTGCCCCTGGCGCACCGCTACCCCCGCGCGCACGCCGCGGGCAAAGCGCGAAAGGTGCGCATAAGCGGTCTCGTAGCCGTTGCCATGGCGGATGCGGATGTAGTTTCCGTAGGTGCTGTAAGGCCCCGCGCGCGCAATCGTGCCGTCGCCCGCCGCCAGGATTGGCGTGCCAATCGAGGCGGCGAAATCGGTGCCGCGATGCATGCGCGAATAGCCCAGCACCGGGTGGCGGCGCATGCCGAAGCCCGAGGAAAGTCGCGCGCCGTTGATGGGGGTCTTCATCAGGAAGCGCCGCGCGCTCTTGCCGTCGCCGTCGTACCAGTCCGGCCGAGAATCGCCGGGCGCCTGGAAGGCGTAGAAAGCACGCGCACCGCGGCGGGTCTCCAGCGACAGAAACAGCAAATCTCCGGTGCGAACAGTGTTTCCCTCGTCATCGTAAAAACGCTCGAACACCAGTTCGAAATGATCGCCTGGGCGCACGTCGCGTTGGAAGTCGACGTCATAGGCGAAGGCGTCAGCAAGGGTAGCGACTTCGCGGTCGGTGGCGCCTCCATCGAGCGCGCTCGCATAGAGGCTTGTGTCAACCGCAGCGGAGACACGGGCGATTTCAAACGTCACCGGCATCAGCACCTGGCGGGCGGCAAACGAGCCGTTGGCCATGCGGTTGGCGGTGACAGTGGCGCCCGGCTCGGAGCGGAAAGCGATCCCTGTTAGTTCGGCCCCTCCGGTGTCGCGCCTGAAGAACAAGCTTACTTCCTGGCCTGGCCGCAATTGGCGGGGATTATAGACGTCCACGATCGAAGCCATGGCCGCGTTAAGCTCGGCTCGGTCGGCGCCCGCTCGGGACAGCAAGCCGGCAAGCGTCTCCCCCGCGCCCACGCGAACCTCGCGCGCCTCCTGGCGCAGATAAGATTCGGTAAATGCGACATGCTCAGCCTCCCGTGCGGAAGCGTCACTCGCGGCTTGGCGGGCGCCAGCTTCGGCGGAACCCCCAAACAGACCGGCGTTCCAGGCCAACGCCATGCCGATCCCGGCCGCGCCAGCTATGACCGCCAGGCCCGCAAGGCCTTTCCTGGGGCGAGCCCGCAGCTGGGGGAGGTCTGCCGTCAAAATCTGTTGCTCCAACACGCCCCATCGAAAAAACCGCTTCCCGACAAGGCCTTCCATCGGTTTGGTTATTCAACCAGAAACCGAACCTGACGCATCCATTGTCCTTAGAACGACCATCTCGGGGGCGTTCATGGACCGGCAAGAACTGCGCCAAGCGGAGAAATATGGCACATAGGTCTAACCAGGCCGTTGCGAGTCAAGAAAAAGCGGCGCCCTCCCCCGAAGGCGCCCCCACAATACTGCGCCAATTGGCGGGCTGGGCTACCGCATTCGCGGCCCTGGGCGTGGCCACCGGGCTGCTCGGCGGGGCGTTGTGGCTGGTTCGGTTCTCGGCTGCGGAATTCTTTATCGGCGCCGCCTTATCCGAACGCGGAGTGGACGCCGATTTCGAAATTGTAGCGCTAGATTTGAACGCCGCGACACTAACCGGGATCCGCGTTGGTGACGAGGCGCTGCCGGACGCGGAAATCGAGCGTATCGAGGTACAATGGCGCTGGCGCGGCCTGCGCCCCGCGCTGAGCGAAGTCCGCTTCGTCGAACCTGTGTTGAACCTGAGCCTCCTGCCCGACGGACGCATCTCAGCGGGCAGCCTGCAGCGCATCAGCGGCGAGCCGGGCGCAGCGCGGCTTCGGATGCCGGCGATCAAACTGAAAATCGAACGCGGCTTGCTGCGCGTCACGGCGCCGAAGGGACGGCTTGAAGCGAGCGTTGAAGGCGATGGCGTCCTCGGACGCAACTTCGCCGCTGCCCTTCGCGCCGCACCAGCGACGCTGACTGGCGACCAATATGAGGTGCGCGCCGGCGCGACGCGGATTGACATCGCTTCCAGGGAGGGCGGCCTGACGCTGCGCCTTCAGGCGGGCGCGGAATTGTTGCAATGGCGCGGCGCGAGCTTGAGGGACGTCGCGCTGCACATTGCAGCTGCTGCGCCGCTTAGCCTCGCGACATTGGATGGCGATACGAGCTGGCGCGTGGCTTCAGTCGCGGCTGGAGGCGCGGAGGCGGCAATGGCGTCTGGGCGTGCGACCCTGCACATGCAAATGCAGGAGCAGCAAATGACGCCCGCCGCCTGGCGTGCACAAGCGCATGCATCGGCGCGCACGACGAACCTCGTTGGGGTAAACGTCGATCGGCCGGTCTGGCGCGCTCAAGCGAACGGCGAAGGCGAAACCGGGCGCGGCGCTTGGACGTTCGAAGCGCAGCGTTTCGCTGGCGCCGGCCTCATCTCGCGCCACCCCAGCGGCGCCGGGGATGTCGTGCTTGGCGCGACCGGCGGCCTGTCGGGGCACGCGCGGCTTGTCTTTGCAGATGCGCATCTCTCAGAGGCGTCCGCGCAGACTTTGATGGACGCGTTTCCGCTGCTTGAAGGCGCCCCGGTGGCGCCGACATTCGCGAGTGCGCGCAATGCACTCCTAAGAGCCGGACGTGACTTCGCGCTTTCAGCGCCACTGGCGTGGGACGCCGTCGATGGCCAAATCCATGTGCGCGCCGACGGATCGATGGAGGCTAATTCCACAAGCGGTACCCGGTTGCGCGTGGCGGCGCTGCGCTCGGACACACCAACCCTCACGCTACAATGGCCGGGCGCGACGCTGCATGCGGCTGCAGCCGTCGAGCTGTCCGGCGGCGGCGCGCCGTCAGCGACATTGCTGCTCGACGCGCTCGACTGGGCGCCGAGGGCGCCCGTTGAAGCCGAGGGTGAATTGCAGCTCTCGAATTGGAGTGCGGATGGCGCATCGATTGCAGCCAACGAACTGGCGGTTTCCCTCGCGCTTCCACCGGGCGGCGGCGGGCGCCTGGAAGTGCGCGGGCCGGCGCAAGTGAGCGGGCCGGTCGGCGCTGGCCGTGTGAGCGGCCTCGCCGTCGATCTCGATGTCGCGGCGAGTTGGAATCGCGGTTGGCGGCTTGCCTCCAATTCGGGGTGCGTGCCGATGCGTTTCGCCAGCCTCGAGGCCGCCGGACTCGCCTTCTCGAATGGCGCGCTGGCGCTGTGCCCTCTGGACGGCGCCTTGATCGCAGCACGCGCCGACGGGACGCTGTCGGGCGGCTTCCAGATTCAGGCGCCGCGGCTTTCGGGCGAAGTGCAGGATGGCGCCCCGGCGCAAGCGAGCGCGCGCAGTATCGTCGGTCGTTTCCACGGCGCGCCCGGCGCTATGCGCCTGCGCATCGACGCGACTGCGCCGGCTTTGAGAATTGTGTTCGGCGAACGCCGGACGCTCGCGCTTTCGCTGCAGCGCCTGAGCGCCGATGCGCGGCTTGCGGCGGACTGGCGGGTCGAGGGCGAATTCGAACATGGCGCGCTCTCCGATCCCGGATTGCCGGGCACGATCACCGCTATAGCCGGCGCCTGGAGCGCAGCGCCGGAGGAAGGCGCGCCAGTGATCCACGTCGAAGCAGGCGAGGCGCTTGTTACCGCGAACCCACCCGCAACCACCGCCGAGCGGCCGCTCTTCAATCCAATACGTCTCTCCAACGTTGGCGCCATGTTGCGCCACGGCGCCATCGCAGCGGAGGGCGAGATCGTGCTTGAATCGCAGGCGCGACGGCTCGCGCGCTTCACTGCCACTCATGTGGTGCAACAAGGCGTTGGAAGCGCGCATGCATCTTCCGAAACGCTCGCGTTCGATGCTGACTTTCAGCCGTATCACATTACTGAGCGGCTGCGCGGCATGGTTGAGAATGTGCGGGGACCGGCCGCAATCGACGCCGATGTCGATTGGACAAGCCAACGCGTTTCCGCATCAGGCAGCGTGCGCCTCAACGGCGTCTCCCTGGCCACGGCCACTATCCCGATCGTCGAAGACGTTCGCGGCACAGTGTTCTTTGACGATCTGTTCACGCTGACCACGCCGCCGGGCCAGAGCGTCAGCGTCGGCCTGGTCAATCCGGGTGTTGCGGCGCGCAATGGGCGTGTTCAATTTCAGTTGCTCGGCCAACAGCGCGTGGCGATCGAGCGCGCGGAATTCGAATATGCCGGCGGCGTGCTGGCGATGGCGCCAACCACCATCGCTCTGGGGGCGGATGAAACCCAATTCGAACTCACGCTCGCAGAGGTCGACGCCGCCGATCTGATCGCCAGCCTCAACGTTCCTGACGTTACTGCGACTGGGCGCGTCGAAGGAAATTTCCCGCTGCTGTTGTCGCGCCGCGCCGCGTTGATCCGAAACGGCGCGCTGCGGGCGTTGCCCGGGGGCGGGACCATTTCTTATGTCGGCCATGCCGGCGACGGAGCAACCGGGCCCGCGCGGATCGCCTTCGACGCACTGCGTAATTTCCATTACGACGAATTGGCGATCACCCTCGACGGCGACCTTGGCGGCGAGGTGATTTCTTCGATCACGTTCAGCGGGGAAAACACGGGCGAGCCGGTCGATCTCGGGCCGATTGCGCCGATCCCGGGGCTGGGCAATGTGCAAGTGCGCGGGGTCCCCTTTGATTTCAACGTGCGCGTGACCGCGCCCTTCAGGCGGTTGGCGGACACCGCCGCGTCGATCGCCGATCCCGGCATAATCCTCGACCGGAGCGGTGGCGCAGCCGAACCTGTTGACCCGCCGCCGCCAACGCCAAGATAATGCCCGCTTCAGAGCAGGTTCATGCTAGGAACGCTAATCTCGACTGGCAGGAGTTCCATTGATGCGGAGAATTCTGACCTCGACGCTCGGTGCGGCGGTGCTGGCGGCGGCCTGCATCCCGGTGCAGATTCAGGCGCCCGA
Source organism: uncultured Alphaproteobacteria bacterium (assembly GCA_902826245.1). Taxonomy (GTDB): domain Bacteria; phylum Pseudomonadota; class Alphaproteobacteria; order Caulobacterales; family Aquidulcibacteraceae; genus Vitreimonas. The sequence goes on from CADEEA010000022.1 coordinate 20,729, forward strand.
TCGCCCGATCGAGATCAACCTCAACGTCAATATCCGCCAGGAAGTAATCGTGCGACTCGAGCGTGACGCCGAAGAGCTTCTGCAGCAAAACCAGGATTTGTTCTGAGGCCGATGATGACACACCGCACCTTCTCTCTCGCCGCGGCGGCAGCGATGCTCTCGATGGCGCTGACATCTCCCGCCGGGGCGCAGCGCGATAGCGTGATTGCCGATGCGCGGGCCGCCGGCCTCGTCGGCGAACAAGCCGACGGCTATCTTGGGTTAGTCCCCGGCGCGCAGATTTCAGCGGATCTGCGCGGGCGCGTGGAGCAAAACAATATGCGCCGCCGCGCCGCCTACACCGAGCGCGCCGCCGCCGCCAACGCGAGCGTCGCCGAAATTGCCGCAGCAGTGGCTTGCGAAGTGTTCCAAGACGCACAAAAACTGCGCGTCGGCGAACGCTATCGTGACGATGCCGGCCAATGGCGCCAGCACACGGCGACGCAGGCGGTGGTTGTGCCGGGGGTGTGCGGCCGTTCTTAGGGATCGCCGCTCCACGGATCGATTAGCGAGAGGCCCAGGCCTTCAAAGTCGCGCGTGTTGCGGGTCGCCAACGCGGCGCCATTGGCGGCGACGATGCCGGCGATCATCATGTCGGCATCGCTCACCGGGCGCCCCTGCGCGTCGCGCCGCGCCATCAACGCGCCAGCGAGCCGGGCCGCGGTTTCATCCAATCCGAAGACGACAAGTCTTGATTCTGGAGCGACCAGTTCGCCGAACCGCGTTGATATTTCCTCGCGGCGGCGTCCCTGCGGCAAGCGCTCGATGCCTCGCACCACCTCCACGAACGTAACCGTGGTCACCGCCAAGGATTGCAGCCCCAACCCGGCAAACCAACGGCTGACCGCCTCATCCAGCGCTGGCCGCATCAAAGCCGACAGCACGTTGGTGTCGAGAACGATCACTACGAGAAATCGATCAGCGGGCGGGCGGACTCTCGCCGTGGAATCTCGAGTTCGACGCCGTGCTCGGGGCCAAATATCCTTCGCGCTCGCGCCAGAAACTCCGGGCCGGTCGCCCCGCCCAGAGCCCTGATCAGGATTGAGCGCGCCTCTTCCTCCATGGAATGGCCAGCCTGGGCGGCGCGCACACGCAGACGTTCCTTGATCTCATCATCGAGCTTGCGGACGGTAATGCTGGCCATAGTCGTAGCGTGACACTTGATTTCATTGATGTCAATGATTTCATTGCGGATCACCGGGCGCCGGCGCACGCCAACGAGGACGTCGATGGCCATGCCGACTGGCATAGGCGATCCACACATGCGAGAGACCGCGCATGAAGCTGCTTTGGATCGTGCTTGGATTGAGCGCCGCGGGCACGGCGGCTTTTCTGGCGGTCGCGAGCGCCTGGTCCGGTTGGGCACTGACCTTTCACCTCTGGATCGCGCTGGGGCTGGGGGTTTTTTTGTCGCTGGCGCTCGGCGGAGGGTTGACCGCCCTGATGTTCTATTCGGCCCGCCAGGGCTATGACGACCGGGTCGAGCTTGACCGCGGCGACGAACGCAATTGAGGCCGTTTGGCTTATGGTCTTTGTGAGCATAAGCTGGTAGAAGAGTGTTCATGGCCTCCCGAAAAGTCCATCCCCCTTCCCCGGCGCCCGCTCAGTTCAACTCGCTCTACGCGCACGGCTTCGTTCGCGTGGCCGCCTGCGCGCCGGTGGTGGCGCCAGCCAACCCCGCCGCCAACGCCGCCGCGATCTTGGATTTTGCAACCCAGGCCGATCGCGCTGGCGCGGCGCTGTTGCTGACCCCGGAACTCTCGCTCACCGGATACGCGATCGACGATCTGATGTTGCAGGACGCGCTTCTGGATGCGGTCGAGGATGCGCTGGCCACGCTGAGGGCCGCGAGCAAGCAGCTAGCGCCGGTTGTTGTGGTCGGCGCGCCAGTGCGCGTGGGCGGAGCATTGTACAATTGCGCACTAGCCCTTCATCGCGGACGAATCCTGGGCGCTGCACCCAAGAGCTTCCTGCCAAATTATCGCGAGTTCTACGAGAAGCGCCATTTCGCCAGCGCCGCAGACACGAACGCACAGAGCATCACTATTTGCGGCGAAAACTGTCCGTTCGGCGCAAATCTGCTGTTCACCGCCAGCGACATCCGCGATTTCATTTTCCATCTCGAGATCTGCGAGGATTTCTGGGCCCCGGCGCCACCCTCAACGCTCGCAGCACTTGCGGGCGCGTCCGTGTTGCTCAACCTCTCCGCGTCGAACATCACCATCGGCAAGGCGCAAGACCGCGCCATTCTATGTGACGCGCAATCGCGGCGCTGTACGGCAGCGTACGTGTTCGCCGCCGCTGGCTGGGGCGAATCCACCACGGACCTCGCCTGGGACGGGCAGATCGTGGCGTACGAGATGGGAGAAAAGATCGCCGAAGGCGAACGCTTCTCGCGGACACCTAAGCTGGTGGTCGCCGATATCGACGTCGGGCGCATCGTGCAGGAGCGGCGCCGGCTCTCCAGCTTTCGCGACGCCGCCGCGCGTGAAAGCGAACGCATCGCCGCTTTTCAGCGCGTGGCGTTCGAGAGCGGCATGGCGCCCGTCGAGTTGCCATTGCAGCGCAAGCTCGACCGCTTTCCGTTCGTGCCCGATGATGCCGCGCAACGCGACCGCGATTGCTACGAAGCATACAATATCCAGGTGGCGGGCCTCGCCAAGCGCATCGAAGCCACGGGCGCAAAAAGGGTAGTAATCGGCGTGTCGGGCGGCCTCGATTCCACCCACGCGCTCATTGTCATCGCGCGCGCGTTCGACCTCGTCGGTTTGACGCGCACGAACATTGTCGGGGTCACCATGCCCGGCTTCGCCACCTCCGACGCCACCAAGGCCAATGCCTGGGCGCTGATGAAATCGCTCGGAATCGATGCGCGCGAGGTCTCGATCGCGCCACTGGCGCAGCGCATGCTTGAAGATCTCGATCATCCAGCCGCGCGCGGCGAAAAAGTCTACGACATCGCTTACGAGAATGTGCAGGCCGGCCTGCGCACGGACTACCTCTTCCGCCTCGCCAACAAGGAGGGCGGGTTCGTCGTCGGCACCGGCGATCTTTCTGAGCTGGCGCTGGGTTGGTGCACCTATGGCGTCGGCGATCACATGTCGCACTACAATGTCAATGGCGGCGCACCGAAAACGCTGATCCAGCATCTGATCCGTTGGGTCGCGGCGTCCAATCTGTTCGAGGCCGCCGCATCGGCGACGCTGCTGCGCGTGCTCGACGGCGAGATCAGCCCCGAACTGATCCCGGGTGCAACGGCGCAAAGCACGCAGGCAATGGTGGGCCCTTACGAATTGCAGGATTTCAACTTGTATTGGCTCACCCGCTACGGCTTCAATCCGAGCAAGATCCTTTTTCTCGCGTGGTCGGCGTGGGGGGAAAAATATGAGTACGCGGAGCTACGCAAATGGCTCCAACTATTCCTCAAGCGCTTCTTCGCCAACCAATACAAACGCTCTGCGGTTCCAAACGGCCCCAAGATCGTCTCCGGCGGCGCGCTTTCGCCGCGTGGCGATTGGCGTGCGCCCAGCGACGCCGCAGCAACGACATGGCTCGATGAGCTTGAGCGCAACACGCCGGAAACGCTGACATGACCACGCCCAAACTGGATGACCTCATCGCGCTCGCGCGCGCGGCTGGGCGCGAGATCATGGCTGTGCGCGAGCAAGGCTTCGTCGCCCAAACCAAAGACGACGGTTCGTTGGTGACGCTCGCCGATCAGCGCGCGGAGGCGCTGATCGAGGCCGGTCTCAAGCAACTCGCGCCTGACGTGCCGATGCTAGGAGAAGAGGCGGTGGCCGGCGGGCGCGTTCCTGTTCTCGGCCAACGCTTTTTCTGCGTCGATCCACTCGACGGCACGCGCGGCTTCGCCAAGGGCGGCGACGAATTCACCGTCAATATCGCACTTGTCCTAGACGGCGCGCCGGTTCAGGGCGTGGTCTACGCGCCCGCCACTGGCGAGCTTTACGCCGGCGAACCGGGCCGCGCCGTGCGCGCGATGGCGGACGCCGCCCTAGCGGCGATCGCGACTGCGACCGCACCGCCAAACGGAATCTGGCGCGTGGTGGCGTCCGATTATTCCGGCCGCAACGAAAAGACTGCCCATTTTATTGCCGCGCTTGGCGGGGTCGCCGCCCATGCCAGTTCATCGATCAAGCTCTGCCGCATCGCTGAAGGGGCGGCCGATCTTTATCCGCGCTTCGGCAATGTCTGTCAGTGGGACATTGCGGCGGGCCACGCCGTGATCGCAGCAGCGGGCGGCGACATCATGAGCCTCGACGGAAAACCCTTGCGCTATGGTGGCGATGATGGTGGCTTCATCGTTCCGGGCTTCGTCGCTTTCGCCAACGCTGCAGCAGCCAGCACGGCGCGAACCGCACTGACTTGACTCTGCTTAGCCGACGATAAGCGCGCGACGAAGATCGATGCGCCGCATCGCCTTGCCCGGAAGCGCCGCCACCTGCGCTTGTGGTAGGCGTTCGACGCGGCGGCGCAGCGCCCATTGCGCGCGCCGAACCGCGCCCGACCACGAGGCGCCGGCGGCGACGCCGCTTTCGATTTTGCGTTGGGTTGTCGCCAATTGCCGCTTGTACTGATATTCGCCAGGCCCGAAATCAATTTCGGCGAACCCATGTTCGCCTGCCCAGCCAACGACCCACCGCGCCAGCTGCACGCCTGGAGAGTAAGCGTTGCACGCCTCGTCATGGGCGATGACCCAAAAGTGCAAAACGGTCGCGCTGCGCAGGCAGAAAGCCGCCGCGGCCAACTGATCGCCGTCGGTCTTTAGAGTGAACAGCATGCCGCCAAATCGTTGCTCGCGGGTGGCGAAACAGGCATCTAACACACCTCGAACCCAAGGCGCGGCCCAAATCTCGGGTTGTCCGCTGGCCCGCAATTGCCTGCATTTCCAGGCAAGCAATTGCTCAAAGTCGGCGCTGTCGCTGGACTGAGCGCTGAAGCGCGGCGGCCCGTGCTCGCGTTCAAATTTGCGCAACTTCTTATCCGTCTGACGCAGGAATTCGCTTCGCCTCACCCGCAGCGCGGCTTCGTACCCCGCCCTCCCGCCAAAAGTTTCAGCGATCCAGGAAGCACCCTCGTGTGCCATGGCGTCAACGAGAATGGGTTGACCTGCGGGGACATGGGTTAGGTCAATGCGGCCTACGCCGAGCGCGCGGCATAATTCCGCCGCCGGCGCCGCTTGGCCGACCACGCCCTGGTAATCCGCGATCGGAGCGCCGAGACCCATTGCAGCGAAGCGCGACAAGCGCTGAGTGGCGAAGAAGCCTGCGCCGCCATCGATCACACAGACGCGCGCGTCATCGCGCTGCGCCCCCACCATCTTGGCCCATTCCGGGGCAAAATAGGGACTGCGCAGAGCCCCGTCGCGAACGAAATGGGCGCGCCAAAGAGCGATTTCCGCGCACCCCAATTCCTTGGGGTGTATCGTTTCGATACGCACCGCCGCCCCCGTTCAGACTTTGGCGACGCCCTCGCAAGCAGCATTCCCAAGCGAGAGCGCGTGATCTTGCGGCCAACCAGCGCCGAGCGCTTGATCTTGCCGCTTTGCTCTGGAACAAGGCGGCCATGGCCGCGCCTATCCTCTTCATCGGCAACAAGAATTACTCATCCTGGTCGCTGCGGCCCTGGCTGGCGCTGAAATGGGCGGGGATCGAATTTGAGGAACGCATTATTCCGCTAGGTGGGGAAGGCTATGGCCGCTCTGCCATCAAGGAAGTGCGTGAGGCGTCGCCGAGCGGGCGCGTGCCGGCGCTGCACGTGAACGACACAGTGATTTATGAGAGCCTGGCGATTTGCGAGTGGGCGGGCGAACAGGCGCCGTCGCTGTGGCCGCACGATGCGCTGGAGCGAGCACAGGCACGGTCGGTCGCGTGCGAAATGCATGCAGGATTCGCGGCGCTACGGCGCGATCTGTCGATGAACATACGCCGTCGCTTGAGCGCAGCCCCGCTTTGGGTCGATGACACACGAGCAGATCTCGAACAATTATTCGCCACCTGGGAACGGCTGCTCGATGCCCATGGCGGCCCGTTTCTGTTCGGCGCGCGTGGGATCGCCGATTCCATGTTCGCCCCGGTCGCCACGCGCCTGCGCACTTATGCTGTTGCAACCCCAGGGCCAGCGCGCGCCTATTGCGACGCTATCTTGGCCGACGACGCTTTCCAGCAATGGGAACGCGCCGCACAATCTGAACCTTGGACCATACAACAAGCAGAGGCTCTTTACCGATGATCAGAATATTCTTCGCCGGCTCATTGCTGGCGCTCACCCTGGCCTGCACGGATGCTGGACGCGACGCCGCATCCGCGCCTCCGCCGTCACCGCCCACGCAAAGCCGCGCCGTCACCGAGGAGCCCATGGTGCTTGCCTCCGGCGTGACGATTCAGTTCACGCAACGTGCGACCAATGAAGGCCTGCTCAAGCCGGGGCCGACTACAGAAGTGCGCGTCCATTACGAAGGCAGCCTGGTCAGCGACGGCAGCGTGTTCGATTCCTCGTTTGAACGGGGCGAACCGGCCGATTTTGCGTTGAACCAGGTCGTGCCGGGCTTTTCCGAAGCCATTCAGCAGATGCGGCCCGGCGACGAAGTGATCGCCACGTTTCCCCCGGCGATGGGCTACGGAGCGGCCGGGCGCCCCCCGGTGATCCCGCCCAATTCGGCGCTACGTTTCCGCATCCTACTGATCTCGTTCCGCGGCGCCGATGGCGTGGTCGTCGGCGGGCCGTGATTTAGGCTGCCGGTTCGTCGTGCTCAGCGACGAAATGGCCCGGCCCGATTTCGTACCAGTGCGGGCGGTATTGCACGGCGTTGGAGTCGTCGATCAATTTTGACTTGAGAAAGCGCAACGGCGCGCGCGTGTCGAGCGGGCTCGGCAAATCGCCGGCCAGACGCACACGCGGCTTGTTACGGGCGATCTCCGGGTCAGGCGTTGGCGCAGCCGCGAGCAGCGCGCGGGTGTAAGGATGGCGCGGGTCGCGCAGAATGATCTCCGCAGGCCCGTACTCCACCGCCTGCCCCAGATACAGCACCAGCACGTTGTGCGAGACAGCGCGCACTACGGCTAGGTCGTGGCTGATGAACAGAAAGGTCGTGCGAAAATCTCGCTGCAAATCGGCCAGCAGTTTCAGGATTTGCGCCTGGATCGAAACGTCGAGCGCCGACACTGCCTCGTCGCAAACCACCAATTTCGGCTTCATGATCATGGCGCGTGCGATGCCCACGCGCTGGTTCTGTCCGCCAGACAATTCATGCGGGTAGCGATTGATCAAATCGGGGTCGAGACCCACCAAGCCCATCATCTCTTTGGCGCGCTCCTCGCGCCCAGAGCGATCGAGTTCAGGCGCGAACGCCAACAGAGGCTCCGCCACCGAACTGCCGAGCGCCATGCGCGGATCGAGGCTCGCGAGCGGATCCTGAAACACGATCTGCAAATCCTGCCGCGATCTCCGCATCGCTTCGCGCTCGCTCGGCAGCAAACTTCGCCCCAAGAAACTCACCGCGCCAGCTGTGCGCGGAAGCAATTGCACGATGGCTCGCGCAAGAGTCGATTTCCCGCAACCGGATTCCCCGACAATGCCCAGCGTCTCGCCCGCGCGCGCCGCGAGGCTTATCCCGTCCACGGCGCGGAGCAGTTTCTTCTCCCCGAAAAGCCCGCTGTCGATCCTGATCGGGAAATGCACGCGCAGGTCTTCGACTTCGAGGATCGGCTCGCCTTCTGCCGGCGCCGGCAATGGGAACGGGCGGTCGCCATCGACGCGCGGCACCGCCCGCAGCAGCATGCGGGTGTATTCGGCTTTGGGCTCGGAGTAAATTTGTTCGGCGGTCCCGGTTTCGACAATTTCCCCGCCGCGCATCACCGCGACGCGTTGGGCCATGCGCGCAATTACCCCCATATCATGGGTGATGAGCGCGATCGCGGCGTCGGTGTCCTTGCGCAAATCCTCGATCAGATCGAGCACCTGCGCCTGCACGGTGGCATCGAGCGCGGTGGTCGGCTCGTCGGCGATCAGCAGCGCCGGCTCGCACATCATGGCCATCGCGATCATCACCCGTTGGCGCATGCCGCCCGACAATTCGTGCGGATATTGGCCAAGGCGCGTTTCCGCCTCAGGAATGCGCACCCGCTCCAGCCATTGCTTCATCCGCTCGCGCGCGGGCGCGCCCTTGATCTGAAAATGATGCGCGAGCACCTCGCCCATCTGAGCGGCGATGGTCATGTGCGGCGTTAGCGCGGTCAACGGATCCTGAAACACGAAGGCGACGTAGCGGCCGCGGATATTGTCGAGATCCTTGCGCGGCAAACCCAGCACTTCCTGTCCGCTGAACTTGACCGCCCCGGCGATGCGCGCATTTGTCGAGGCGAGACCGAACGCCGCTAGGAAGGTCTGGCTCTTGCCAGACCCAGATTCGCCGACAATCCCAAGGCATTCGCCCTTGGAAATGCTGAGCGACACCCCCTTGACCGCCTCGACATCCCCGTCGGGCGTGTCGAAGGCGACGGACAGATTGGAAATTTCGAGCACGGCGTCGGTCATGACGCGCGGAAATTAGCGGCGCCCGCGCCCAAGTCCACCGGCGTGTCCAGTTCGACAAGGCGCACACACATCGCTATCGAAACGGAACGGAGGCGCCCAATGGCCACGATGAATTATCTCACCCAATGCACCTTCGATTTCGGTGCGCTGGCGCACTTGCCGAAAGTACTTAGGGGCGCGGGGGTAGCGGCGCCGTTCATCGTCACCGACCCTGGGCTCAAGGCCAATGGTCTGCTCGACCGGCTGCTGTCAGCGCTGGGGGCTGAGCCCGCGGGGATATTCGCCGGCACCCCCGCCAACCCCACCGAAACGGCCGCCGCCCAAGCCGCCGATGGCTACAGCGCCTCAGGCGCTGATGGAATCATTGCCTTCGGAGGCGGTTCATCGATGGACCTCGCCAAGGCGATGGGCCTGATGGTTTCCCATGACGGCCCGTTCGCCCGCCTCGGCGCCACCCAACGCGGCGTCCGTTTCATCACGGCAATACCCCCGCTCGTCGCCGTGCCGACAACAGCCGGCACCGGCAGCGAGGTCTCGCCAGGCGCCGTTGTGATCCTGGAGGATGGGCGCAAGGAGACGTTCGTCTCCCCACGCCTGGTCCCAACAGCAGCGGTGTGCGACCCCGAGCTCACCTTGGGGCTCCCCCCGCTCCTGACCGCAGCGACCGGGATGGACGCCATGACCCATTGCATCGAAGCGGTGCTGACCCCGGTCGTGCATCCGCCAGCGGAAGCCATCGGCTTCGACGGCGCCGAACGCGCCATGGCCTGGCTTGAACGCGCGGTAACAGACGGCGGCGATCGCGACGCCCGCTGGCACATGATGATGGCTTCGTTCGAAGGTGCGCTCGCGTTCGCCAAAGGGCTTGGCGCCGTTCACGGCCTCTCCCATGCGCTCGGCCGCATCCATGAATTGAAGCTGCACCACGGTACGCTCAACGCGGTGATCCTGCCGCATGCGCTCGCCATGATCGGCAACGCCGCAGAAGCCAAATTCGCGCGCCTGCGCCGCGCGCTCGGGCTGGCGGCCAACGCCGACCTGCCGCAAGCCATCGCCGATCTCAACGCTCGTATCGGGCTGCCAGCCTCGCTCTCGGCCATGGGCGTCACCGTTGCACACTGGCCGGGCGCGCGCGACTACGCCGTCAGCGACCTCGCGACGCTGACAAACGCCGTGCCCTTCGACGCCGCCAAGTACGACGGCCTGTTCCAGCGCGCGCTCTAGGGCGCGGCTGGAACGCGCGCGGCGCCAGGGCGTGTAGCAAGTAGCGACACGATCATGGCCCCCCCGATCAATGTGATCGTGGCGAGCAAGGACCAATGCGCTTCCAGATAAGGCACAAGCGCTAGTTCCTTCGACAAGCCAAAGTTCCAGATGATCTTGACGCCGATCAGCACGAGCACCAGCGACAGGCCGTACTTCAGGTACTTGAAGCGCTCAACTGCGGCCGCCAGCATAAAATACATCGAGCGGAGCCCGAGGATAGCGAAGATATTCGAGGTGTAGACGATAAAGGGATCCTGCGTGACCGCAAAGATCGCCGGCACCGAATCCACAGCGAAGACGATGTCGACAAACTCCACGACGACCAACGCTAACAGCAGCGGCGTGGCGTACAGCACAAGTTTTCCGGTTTTCGGATGCGGACGACGAACCAAGAAGTTGTGATTGTCGATTGTGTCGGTGACGCGAAACCGCCGGCGCATGAATTTCACCAGCGGATTGTCGTGAAGATTCATCTCCTTGTCGGCGTGGGTGAGCATTTTCCAGCCGGTGTAGATCAGGAACGCGGCAAACAGATAGAGCACCCAGGTCCAGGACGTCACTACCGCCGCGCCGGCCGAGATGAACAGCGCGCGAAATACGATCGCGCCGAGAATACCCCAGAACAGTACGCGATGCTGGTACTCACGCGGCACGGCGAAATAGGTGAAGATCAGCGAAATGACGAATATGTTGTCGAACGCCAACGCGGTCTCGAGCAGATAGCCCGTGAAGTATTGGATCACAGCCTGTTGGTTGAGGTCGTTCGGATTTTGATAATAGCGTGGGTCGGGCGCGTAAACGAAAGCGACATAGGCCCCGAAAGCAATCGCCAGCGAAGCGAAAGCGCCCCACATCAGTGCGCTCTTCGTCGGCGAGACGACGCCGTCCTTGCGGTTGACAATTCCGAGGTCGAGCCAGAGCAACACGCCCACGCCAGAGAGGAAAGCAAACCAGAGCCACGCCGGTTGGCCGGCGTAAACAACAGTCAGAAAATCCATGATCTATTCCTGAAAGAGCCGCGCCTCATACGCGGTGGCGCAGCGGCTTTGGGTTGGTGCTGAAGCGGTGGCGTTGCAGCCTGGCGATTTCAGCGGCGAGACGCTGAATGCGGACGAAATCGGGCTCGCGGGCGCGCTTGGAGTTGGCGAGCGCCTCTTCGAGGTCATCTAGTTCTTGCCGCAGCATTAGTCGCTCGATCGTCGTCATGGCGAAATCCCTCCAAACGGTGGCCACCGCGCGCTGGCGACTTGGGGGCCGCCTCAGGCGGGTCCAACCTGTCCCCCCATGAGAAATGGCAATAGCGGCGATATTCCCGCCTGATTCGGCGCGGACATTGCGCCGTTTAGGGGCGGCCCCTACTTGGAGGCGAATGGCAAGCGTCCAGCAACGTCTCGTGAACCTCGACCTCGATCTGCTTCGCGCTTTCGTTGCCGTCGCAGAAGCAGGCAGCTTCACCCGCGCGGGCGCTAGGCTCGGGCGCTCGCAGTCGGCGGTGAGCTTGCAAATCCAGAGGCTGGAGTCTCAACTCGGCGTCGAGTTACTCAGCCGCGATCCTCGCCGCACCGCGCCGACGCCATCCGGCGAAGCGCTGCTGATTCAGGCGCGAAAGCTGCTGCGCCTCAACGACGAGATCGTTGCAGGCGTCATCGAACACAATCTCGAAGGCGAGGTTCGCCTTGGCGCGCCGGAAGATTTCGCCACCGCCCACCTCCCCGATGTGCTCGGCGATTTTTCGCGCGCCTACCCGCACGTCAATCTCTCGGTGACGTGCGATCTGACGCTGCACATCATGGAGAAAATGAGTAAGGGCGAACTAGATTTGGCGTTGATCAAGCGCGAGCCGTTGGGGCCTGAACTTGGCGCGCGCGTTTGGCGTGAGCCGCTGGTCTGGGTCACGGCCGACATCTCGGTGCTGACCGCACACGAGGCGATCCCGCTGATCGCGGCGCCGGCGCCTTGCGTCTACCGCAAACGCGCAATATCGGCCCTCGATGCAGTCGGCAAAGCCTGGCGCGTCGCCTACACCAGCCCGTCCCTTGCCGGCCAGCATGCGGCACTGCGCGCGGGCCTCGGGGTGACCGTGCTGCCGCGTGAAATGGCGCCGCCGGACTTGCTGCTGCTCAACACCGAAGACGGCCTGCCCGCGCTCGCCGACACCGAGATCGCGCTGGTGCGGGCCAAGACGCTGCCGATCGCCGCCGAGCGTTTAGCTGAATTTATCTTCACTGCGCTGAATAACGAAGCAGAGCGGCGGCCGGCGCGCGAACAATAGCCGCCATAACGCTTTCTCATGGACGTCGCGCTTGCACACCCTCGCCTCGACGCCAATTTCACAGTCAGTTCCGGAGAAAACAATGCCGCTGCTCATGTGCCCCAATTGCCAATCCAACATGACGACGTTGAACCGCGCCAGTGTTGAGTTCGACATGTGCCCGACGTGTCGCGGCGTGTGGTTAGACCGCGGCGAACTCGAGAAATTGATGGAGGGCGCACGCGCAAGCGAACCGGCGCCGACTCCAGCCGCTCAGCCCCGCTACCAACAGCCCCCACCGCGCCAACATAGCGGCGAGTACGGTGAACGCGGAGAGTATGGCGAGCGTGGCGAGCAAGGCGAACGCGGCCACGGCGCCCAGAATAGGCGCAAGCGCGGCATGGATATCTTTGATATCTTCGATTGATTGGATTGAGACCGCTCATCAACCGCATGACATCAACTCACTTCATTTCGCCAAGCGCCAGGGCTAAGCTCCCGCCAATTGAAGGCAAAACGTGGAGGCCAAGTGGACACATATCTTGTTGCCCAAATACGCCGAAAACTCGCGCGCAAGCGCGCGCGGGAAGAAGCCATGCGCAACTTGCAAAAACCCGAGCTTACGCGGCCCACGGCAACAGAAAAGGAGAGGGCATGAGCACACACATCAGCGCACTACGCGCAAAGCATGATCAGCTCGATCGCGGACTGATTGTGGAATTGTCGCGCCCGCTTCCCGACGAACAACGCGTGAAGGCGCTAAAGCTCGCAAAACTGCGACTGAAGGACAGGATCACAAGACTCACGCGTTACCCGCCAGCCCAGCATTAAATCCCCTCCCCCAACTCAAAGCGCCTCCTTCCCCCCGGGGCGCTTGTTCTTTTGGCCTATCGCTCAGTCCACTTTCGCCAAAAACCCCAACAACGCGTCCCAGGCCTCCGGCTCGTCCAGCATCGGCGCGTGGCCGATGTCGGCGACTTCGACGCTGTCCAAATCCGGCTTCAGCGCTCGCATTTCGGCCACCGTCTCCGCACTGAGCAAATCCGAGATCGCGCCGCGCACGCTGAGCACAGGTTTGGTCGCAAGCGCCTGGAACAAGGGCGTCATATCTGGTGGCGGCGCGTCGCCAGCGGCCGCGAAAGCGAGCGCGATATGTGGATCGTAATCGGTCTCGATCAGGCCATCGTCGCGCTGACGGAAAGTGCGGCGCGCGAACGCGTCCCAGAACGCGCTGTCCTCCAATCGCTCGGGATAGGCCGCCCCGGCGATTGCGCGCACCGCTGCTGCCGCCTCGCCCCAGTGCGCGACCGGGCGGGTGACGCCCACATACGAAGCGATGCGCGCAATTCCCTCGGGCGATAATTTCGGCCCGACGTCATTGAGCACAGCGGCGACGATCCGATCCGGCGCCAACGCCGCGATCGCCATTGCGATGATGCCGCCCATGCTGGTGCCGATAAACACTGCCTGTTTGATCTCGAGCTTGTCCAACATCGCGATCACGTCTTGGGCGTACACCGCCGGTACATAATGGGCGGGGTCGGGATCGTTGGCGCTCTTGCCGCGCCCCCGCATGTCCGGGACCATCACGCGCCTGCCGCACGCGGCGATACGCGGGGCGATGATCGCAAAATCGCGCGAATTTCGCGTCAGCCCGTGCAGGCACACGACCGGCGCGCCCGTCGCCGGCTGCAGCGCGGGATAATCGCGCGCATAGAGCGCAAGGCCATCGACCGTCGCGAAAATGCGCTCTTCGAAACCACCGATAAAAGAAGAGGCCGCGCTATCCATCTGCATCTCCTATTTGAACCTCGACGGGCGCCCTCACCGACGGGGCTTCGCCCCACGCCATCGCCAGAAACGCCGTGATCAGCGCCGCGCTCACCGCCAAGCCCCAGGCGCGCAAAGAGTGGAGGTCCAGCGACGCCAAATCGATGCGCCAGCTGCGCCGGGGCGGCACGGAATTCATCGCGCGGTCGCCCTATTGGATTCCGAGATAGCTTTGCGCCCCAAGACTCTTCCCTCCCCTCGACTCGGCCATACTTGGCCGACCGCAGAAACTAGACAATGTCCCTCCGCCGCCTGGAGTGCTAAATACTGGACCTCGATGAGCATTTTCCCCATTGCAGCGAATATCGCGGCGGCGCGCGTTCCTGACGCGCCGCGCGCGCGCACTGAGGACGAGGCCGTCATCCGGGCGGGCGGACCAGTGTTCCTCACCGCCGAGGAATTGGCCGAGAGTTTCAAGACGCCGGGCGACGCCGAAAGCGCTGTCCCCGATCTCTATGGGTCGGGCATCTACGAAATGTACTGGCGTGACGGCGCCTGGCGGGTGGCGATGCGCTATTGGCGTCCCGCACCGCCGGCACCGGTGGCGCGCACCGTGGAAGCGGCGATGAAGCGGCCCCTCGGCCACGCCCGTACGCCGGAGGCGGCACGCGCCCTGCTCGGCGCGCCAGCCGAACTCGCCCGCGCGACGCTTCCCAATCTTTATGTCGACCACAAGCAGGTGCTGAAGCGCTGGGGTGAGGTGATCAGGAGCGGGCTCGGCGAGATCGTCGAGCGCGAGGGCAAGTTCGCGCTCATGGCTTCATTCTGGCGGCCCATGCATGCGCCCGGAATTGCCGCACCGCTCGCGCCCGCTGAGCGCAGTGAACTCGCCGCCCGCGTCGCCGCGCCGCTGAAGGTCGACGCGCCCCAGGAGGATCTCGATTTCGGCCTGTTCGAGGATCAGGCGCCGGAAAATCCCAATGTGGTGCTGGTTACCGAGGAAGGCGACGGGCGCTTTCGGGGGGAGTAGGTTCGTTGGCAAGGTGTACGGACCAATGATCGGGGAACCAGTTCCGTCATTCCGGACGCGCGGAGCGCGATCCGGAACCCAGGGGCGACAGCCACGCTCTACGATCCTCCGGGTTCCAGGCTCCGCCTCTGGCGGCCCCGGAATGACGGATAGAGCGTTTTGTACAAATTGAAGAGAACTGAATATGAGCCGTTTATTCCGATTCACCCTAACGCCTTTCAACCATCCATCCACACGGCTTTTTCATGCAAATCGGCGATAAGACAGGTTCAACGCGAGAGCTGCTTTTGGTGGCGGCGGCCGCGTTGATCGATGCGCAAGGCCGGGTGCTGATCACGCAGCGGCCTGCGCACAAGGCGCTCGGCGGGCTTTGGGAATTTCCCGGCGGCAAAGTCGAGCCAGGCGAAGCGCCGGAAGCGGCTTTGGTGCGGGAACTGAAGGAGGAACTGGATTTGAACCTTGAACCAGACAGCCTCGATCCGTTCGCGTTCGCCTCCCACGCCTATCCGGATTTCCATTTGCTGATGCCGCTCTACATCGCGCAACGCTGGGCGGGCGAGCCGAAACTCAATCCCGACGCGGTTGCAGCGCTCGCCTGGGTGCGGGCGCGCGAGCTGCGCGACTATGAAATGCCGCCAGCCGATGTCGGCCTGGTGCAGCGATTGATCGAACGCGAGGCCGCGTGATGGTGAAGCATTTCCTCCGTGACGAACGCGGCGCCACCGCGATTGAGTACGCACTGATCGCGGCCCTGATCGGCGTCGCCATCGTCGCCAGTATTGGCGGCCTGGGCGACAGCGTGAACGCGATGTTCACCGATGTCGGCACGGAAGTGGACGGCGTGAACCAGTAGGCTCACGCCTCCAGTTCGACATCCCAGTAGAGATAATCCATCCAGCTTTCGTGCAAATGGTGTGGCGGAAAGCGCCGTCCTACGTGCTGGAGTTCGTGCATGGTCGGCCGCCGCGGCTTGCGGTACGGGCGCATGGCGGCGTGGCGCGCATACTTGCCGCCCTTGCGCAGATTGCATGGCGCGCAGGCGGTGACGATGTTTTCCCACGTGGTGCGCCCGCCCTTTGAGCGCGGCACCAGGTGGTCGAACGTCAGATCGTCGCTCGCGCCGCAATATTGGCACGCGAACCCGTCGCGCAGGAACACGTTGAAGCGGGTGAAAGCCGGCGGGCGATCCTGGGCCACGTAATCCCGCAACGAGATCACCGAAGGCAGGCGCATCTCAAACGAGGGCGAATGGATCAGCTTGTCGTAATGCGCGACAACGTCGACGCGCTCGAGGAACACCGCCTTGACCACTTCCTGCCACGGCCACAACGACAACGGGTAATAGGAAAGCGGCCGGAAATCGGCGTTCAGCACCAGCGCCGGAAAGCCCGCGAGCGGAGCGCTGGAAACGTTCATCGCTGGCCTCTGCGCCAGGCGAAACGTTGATCGGGGGTCAAGCCAGTGAAACTGAAGACAGGGACTCCTTGTTGGCCTTCATTATAGCACAGCGCCCCGCGGCCATAGCCGATTCTCGGCGACAGCTTCGTGACGGCGCGGCGACGTGTCCGAGAAGCCTCAGCCCGCCGCCATGATTCGCTGTTTTTTCAAATAATTAGCCAGGAACGCCTCTCCCAGCTCAAGCCCATCCGGCCCGATCGAATGGGGCACGCCGAAGGACACATGCCATTGCGCGCCGTGTCCAGCGGCCGCCAGGCCCTCGGCTGAGTCGAACAGGGCCGCCACCGGGATCATTGGGTCGCGGTCGCCGTGCACGAGCAGAACCGGGGGCTTTGCCCGCATCTCCTCCTTGAGCTTCTTGGCCGCAACCAACACCCCAGAATAACCCAGGATCGCCGCCGGAGCGCGCGCACGCCGAAGGCCTACATGCAGCGCCATCATGGTTCCCTGCGAGAACCCGACCAGCGCCAGGCGGCTATCGTCCAGGCCATGTTTTTCCAGCTCTCGATCCAGGAAACTATCCACCGAGAGCGCGGCGCGGCGCGCGCCTTGCTCCATCAGATGCGGGTCCATGTTGGTGATCGGGAACCACTGGTAGCCGCCGGGCGCTTGGGGAACCGACTCGATGGCGTTTGGCGATACGAACGCCGCACCGGGCAGCGCTTTCTGCCAGTAGGGCGCAAGGCTGATAAGGTCGGCCCCATTGGAGCCGTAGCCGTGCAGGAACACCACCAGCGCGTCGGGTTTACCGCCACGCGCCGGCGGCAAGCGGGGGCCGTCGATGAAGACTGTCATGGGCGCAGTGCTAGCGAGTCCCGGGCGCGGGCGGTAGCCTCAAGCGCCCATGTCTTTCGTCACACGCTTCGCCCCCTCGCCCACCGGCTACCTGCACCTAGGCCACGCCTTCTCTGCGTTGACCGCGTTTGACGCGGCGCAGGCAGCGGGCGGGCGGCTTTTGCTTCGGATCGAGGATCTCGACCGGGGCCGTTGCCGGCCGGAATATGAGGCGGCGATTTTCGAGGACCTGACCTGGCTTGGAATAAAGTGGACCGAGCCGGTGCGGCGCCAGTCCGAGCATATGCATGAATACCAAGTGGCGCTGAACACGCTGATCGCGCGTGGATTGGCGTATCGCTGTTTCCGCACCCGCAAGGAGGTTGCCGAGGCGATCGCGTCGGCGCCGCACGGCGCGGCGGAGGAAGCGTTCCGCGGCGAAGCTTTGCCGAGCGCCGAAGAAGCAACACGACTCTCGCGGGGCGAGGCGTTCGCGTGGCGCTTATCGCTGACGCGGGCGCGCGCGGCGCTTGGCGATGCTTTCGAGACGCTCAACTTCGAAGATGAAACCGGCGCAGTGCGCGCCGAGCCCGAGCGGCTGGGCGACGTGGTGCTAGCGCGCAAGGACTTTCCGGCCAGCTACCATCTGGCGTCCGTGCTCGACGACGCGCTGCAAGGTGTCACCCACGTGATCCGCGGCGAGGATCTGCGCGAGGCCGCGCATCTGCATGTACTGTTGCAGGCGTTGCTCAATTTACAAACGCCGCGCTACCGCCACCACCGCCTGATCCTCGGCGACGACGGCAAACGCCTGGCCAAACGCGACGCGGCCTCCACCGTACGCAGCCTACGTCAAGCCGGCGCGACCCCGGCTGACGTGCGCGCCATGCTTTAGAAGATCGCCGGCCGCACCGCCCGCGCCTTGATCCATGCCGCCAGCCGCAGCGCCGCCGCCAGCGCAAGCAAGGAGAGCGTCGGAATCGCCAATTCCGGATGCGTCTCAAGTCGCCCCCAATAGGAGAACGCGAAGATCGCAGCGATTGCATAACTGCCAACAGTGTGAAGCAAGCGCCAGCGCGCGGGGCCTAGCGCGCGCACAGCAGAATCATTCGACGTAAGCGCCATCGCAGCCAACAGCACATAGCCCGCGCCACCGCCGAGGACGCCCACCGGACTTGCGGGCGCTCCGAACACCAGAATTGCGACGAGCAACGCGACCAGATGCACGGCGTGCGCGCCGGCAAAACTCAGACCAATTGCGCGCCGCCGCCGCAGCAGAATGGTGCGCCAGCCGCCGGGCCACAGCCGCGCCAGCGCGGAGGCCGACCAGGCAAGCACGAACACAGGAAACGAGAATCGCGCCGTCAGCCGCGCCGCGGCAAGCGCACCATCACGCGTCCATCCGCCTTCGGCTGCAGCCGCAACCACCGCAATCGCCGTCGCGGCTAGCATCGTGAGCGTGATAATCAAGGGGGTGGGAAGGAGGCGGCGGCTCATCGTGCCAGCGTGCATACTGCTTGCAAGGCCGCGGCGCAAACTGGGGTTGTACGATGATGCGCTCGCGTCTGAGGTTATCGCTAATGGGCGTTCACCTCACCTCTGCTCGGCAACCATGTTCGCACACGTTCCGCCAAGCATACGCCGCTAGGATGATGGGCGGCGGACCAGACATGAAGTGGATCGATCACCCCAATTATTTCGGCCCTTGCAGGCGTCGCGACTGGCTGCCTGTGCGCTTGGTCGAGCGACGCTCCGACGACTTTTCTGGGGCCCCGCCGCCCCTCTCCACCGCGCTGCGCCAGTTGCGCCAGTACGTGCTCGACGCACAGGGCGCGCGCCTGCCAATTTTCATCACGCGCGTGGAATCGACGGCGCTGCTCGCTCGTATGCAACGTGAGCCGGAGGTGTCGGCCGCGCTATTGCGGTTGGCGGCGGTGGCGGCCCTCGGCGCGGCGCGCGATGTGGGCCCCGACCTGATCGATCTGCTCGACCGCGCGCACCGAGCGCTGCGGTCGGATGAACCCGCCGGCCTGACGCGAATTCCGGAAACGCGCTGAATTCTGGCGAGCGGCCACGTCAGATTACAAACCCGGTAACCCCTTCTGAACGGTTCGGAAACCCATCGGGCGTAATGCGGGTTACTGAGGCATCAGGCGCCCGTCATGGATTGGGTTGATTACAAGGACTATTTTGGGCCTGACCGCAGACGCGGCCGGGGCAAACGGCTCATGGATCGGCGCAAGGACAATGTCTCCACCCGCGCACCCTCCCTGCGAACGGCTCTGCGTCAGTTGCGTATGCGCGTGCTGGAAGCGGACGGTGCTGGGGCGGAAGCCTTTATTGAACGGGTACAAGCGGTTGTGACTTTGGCCGCCATCCACGACGAGCCCAAAGCCGGCGACATGCTCTCGCGCATGGCCATCCATTTGATGCGCGCCAATGGCGCGGACGTGCGCGAACAACTTTATCGCGCGCTCGACAGGGTCCAGGACGCCATCGTCAAGGAAGATTGCTGACTGATCCGACCAATCAATCGGGATAATGCCGCTCGCCCGGCCAGCCCTCGATCGCCTCAATCGTCTCGTGCGCGCGTTCGAGCTTGTGGTCGGGCACGTTGGAAATGCGCGCGGCTTCGATCCACGCCTTGATCGCGGTGGGCGCCAGGCGATCGCGCCCGCATAGCACGAAGAACGGCTCGTCCTTCGCCAACCCGCCCAACGAGCCGAACTCCAGCTCGGCCGCCAAGAAATTGTAGCCCGCCTCGCGTAGCATAGTCGCACACTGCGCCAAGACTTCGCACCCGCTTTCACCGCTTGACGACATACGTCCCTCCAGAATCTATTTGATGCCACGCCTGCTTAGCTCTTCACCGACGCGCCCGAGCTCCCTGGCCAGAAACTCGATGGATGCGCGCCGAGAGCGAACCTGATCGATCAGCAGACTTCGCTCGATGTAGCGGTCCGCGTAGCGCTGAACGCCAACAATGGACAGCGCACCTCCCGCGAGCGTCAAGAAGCCCATAAAGGTAAAAACGGCAACGCCCGGCAGGCTCGCTGCCGAGATTGCTAATCCCGCAAACGTAAGGATGCCGTCGGCCCTGAAGCCGTTGGAAAGACCCGCACGATGCCCGTCGAGATAGGCGTAGTCCCGCTCGATGCGGCGCAACTGCTGTTCACAATGCTCACTATACGCCTCTAACTCGCGACGGCTCAAATCGGCAAGCGCTCGCGGTTCAAAAAAACGAGCCACACTCAGCTGCCTAAGGATGCGGGACGGCGGGCGCCTCAGCAGCGTCAAACCGCTTACGCAGATCCTTCGAGAGATCGAGCGCCGCTTGGAGCTCATGCTCAGTCAGCGCAAGCTCCGCATCCAACACACGGATTTGGTGCGCCTCCTGAAGACGGACGAACACCCCAGCCGCCAACAGGATCAAGCCAAGCGCCATCGCGCCCGCCGACGCCATAATCGCGTTCGCCTCATTAAGCTCTGCCATTCCAGAGAGTGAAGCCGCCGCTGTGGTTAATCCTAGGGCGAATAAAGTCCACCCCAGGACGCTCCAAGACCATTGCTTCGGCTTACTTGAAGGCCGTTCCATGAAGCAAAGCTAGTCATGCAGGCTCGCCATGGCAAGCATCAGCGCGCGGGGCGGCGGCCGAATGCCCCCACAAGCAAAGTCGCCCAGTCGCCGAGCGCATGCCAGGATTCTACTTCGCCATGAAACAGGCCAAGCCGCACCATGACCAGATCCTTTGACGGGACGACCACGACGATCTGACCCTCGTGTCCCTGCGCCGAGAACGCATCCGTCATCGAATTATCGGTGATCAGCGAGCGTTGCGGGCGGCCCTGGCCGTGGGCGGGCGTCAGCCACCAATGGGCGCCGTACACGTCGGAATTGGCGGCGGGGCCTGGTGTGCGCGCGAAATCAACCCAGCCTTCCGGCAACACGCGAGTTCCCTCCCACACGCCGTCGCGCAAATAGAGATAGCCGAAACGCGCCCAATCGCGAGCCGTCGCATAGATCAGCGCCGACCCATAGAAGAGCCCCTGCGGATCGAACTCGACCACCGGGCTCATGCCAATGCGGGCAAACAGCGATTGCTGCATCCAGGCGCGCATGCGCGCGCGACGATCGTTTGCGTTTGCGGGGTTGGGAACGATGGCGCGCGTGAGCGCGTCGGCGACAAGGATCGTGCCGGCGGAATTGTAGTTCCAGTGCGTGGCGGGATCGTGGATCAGCGGCAAGCTGGCGGCGAAGCGCGCCGTGTCGCCGCGGCCGCGGCCATAGAGCATGTGGGTGACGTCGTTTTCGAGCACGCTCGGGGCGCCGATCTCAGTGTAATCCTGCCCGTCGACCATGTTGAGCCATTGCCGCCACGTGATCGAAGCGCGCCGGTCGCCAGCGCGCCAGTGCGGCGAGCCCATCGGCGCATCGATCCCCACCCTCCCCTGCAGCACAGCAGCGCCGACCAGCGCATGCGTCACCGATTTCGCCATCGACCAAGACACCAACCTTGAGTCCGACGAATATCCCTCATTGTAGCGTTCGAAGACGATGCGCCCGCTTTGCACCACAAGCACAGCGCGGGTCTCGCCCAGGGGCTCCTCGGCGCTGGCGAAGGCTTGGGTGACGGCGAGGTCAAACGCGGCGCGATCCACATCGCCCGGGAGCGCTGCTGTCTCCCAATTCTGGGCCGGCCACGCCACGCCAGCCGGTTGCGCCGGCAAGGGGGCGAGCGTCTGCGCTCCCGCGAGTGGGGCCCAAGACGCTAGAATTACGAAAATCAGCGCTCTCAGCATGTACGACCGCGCTCCCCGCCGCTAGCATCTGGCAGAGCAATAGGGGAGGCGGGCTTGGGGCGCAAACGCTGGATGTGGACTGGCGGGCTGGGACTTGCCGCGCTCGCCTTGGGCTACGGCGCCTGGTCTCTTCAGGACGACATCGCCTATGGCCGCATCGCCACCGGATACGCCGCCAAGCAAACCTGCTCGTGCGTGCACGTGGGCGGGCGGCAGCTGGAAGCGTGCCTGGCCGATTATTCCGAGGACGCGCGTCAGATCAGCGTGACGCAAGCTGGCGAGACCATCGAGGCCAGCGTCATGCTCGGCGCAATCAAGGCCAAGGCAGTCTTCGAAGAAGAGTTCGGCTGCCATATCGTGGATTGAGGCGGCGCTCACGAGGTTTCTGTCTGCTTGCCAGAGCCCTCCCCCGGGGAGGTCCCGTTCGTAGTTCAGAAAAGACCGACCCCGGCAATTGCAGCCGATGGCTTTCCGGGTCCATAACCCGCCCCACTGCAAGGAGCGTACATGGGCGTTTTGGACGGCAAGGTGGTCATCGTCACTGGCGGCGGTAATGGCATTGGCAAGGAAAGCGCATTGCTGGCGGGTCGCGAGGGCGCGGCGGTGTTGGTCAACGATCTGGGTGGGGGCCTCAAGGGCGAGGACGCGGGCTCGGCCGGGCCGGCTGAAGCGGTGGCGAAGGAAATCCGCGCCGCTGGCGGCAAGGCGATCTCCAATTCCGACAGCGTCAGCGATTACGATGCAGTGGTCGCGATGGTGGAGCAGGCCAAGAAGGAATTCGGCGCCCTGAACGCCATCATCAATCCAGCCGGCATCCTCCGCGACGGCATGTTTCACAAAATGGACCCCGCCGATTGGAAGGCCGTGATCGACGTGCATTTGCACGGCGCCTTCAATGTCTGCCGCGCCTCGATCGAGCATTTTCGTGAACAGCAGAACGGCTCGTACGTGCTGTTTACCTCCACGTCCGGCCTGATCGGCAATATCGGCCAGGCCAATTACGCCGCCGCGAAACTCGGCGTGATGGGATTGTCGCGCATCGTCGCCATGGAAGGGCAGTCGAAAAACGTCCGCTCCAACATCATCGCGCCGTTCGCCTGGACGCGCATGATCGCCAGCATTCCGATCAAGGATGAAGCCTCCGCTGCGCGGGTGGCGAAGTTCGAGAAAAACATGCGCGCCGATCAGGTGGCGCAGATGGCGGTCGCGCTCTGCGCCGACGGCGCGCGCGATGTGTCGGGGCAGATCTTTGCGGTGCGGGGCAACGAAATCTTCCTGTTCGATCAACCGCGCCCGGTGCGCGGCATGGCGCGGCTGGAAGGCTGGGGCCCGGAAAGCATCATCGAGCACGCCCTGCCCTCAATGCGCGCTAATTTTACCGATCTTGGCGCGTCGATGAGCGTATTTCCCTGGGACCCGATATGAAACACGGCGCTTTCGTCCTGCTGGCATTGGTAGCGGCTTGCGCTGGCAAAGCGCGTGTGGAAGCAGCCCCTGCCCTCGCGGGGACGCGCTGGGCGATGGTGCTTGGCGCTGAACACGGGGCAGACCAGCGCGCGCCGACGCTGGAGATCGGCGAAGCCCGCGCCGCCGGTTTCGCCGGCTGCAACACCTGGTTCGCCTCGGTCTCGCAACAGGGCGAAGCGTTGAGCTTCGGCATTGTCGGCGCAACGCGGATGGCGTGCGCGCCCGAAGCGATGAGCCGTGAGCGGGATTTCGTCGGCGTGCTTGGGGCGACCCGCTTCGCCCGCCGCGACGGCGAGGGGCTGCTCTTACTCGACATCAGCCGCCAGCCGCTGGCGCGCTTTGCGCCGATGCCCTAGCCGCGCTTGCAAATAGCGTCGCCCAGCCCACATTGGCGCCATGATTGAGCACCGTCCATTTTCAAGCCTCGGCCAATTCGACGCCGATTGGCTCGCCGCGCGCTACCATTTCTCTTTCTCGGGCTATCACAACCCATCGCGCGTGCATTGGGGCGCGCTCCGGGTTTGGAACGACGACACCATCCAGCCCAAAACCGGTTTTCCCCCACA
>CADEEA010000023.1 GCA_902826245.1 uncultured Alphaproteobacteria bacterium
TGCCGAACAGGATGCGGTCGCCGACCTTCACATCCATCTTGATGTACTCGCCATCCTCGTCACGGGCGCCGGGGCCGACGGCGACGACTTCGCCTTCTTGCGGCTTCTCCTGGGCCGTGTCCGGTATGATAATACCGCCTTTGGTCTTTTCTTCTTCCTTCACGCGCTTCACAACAACGCGGTCCTGCAGGGGACGAAAACTCGCCACGATGCTACTCCTCTTGGTTTTTCAGCTACTTGGAACTGTTTGGCTGCCGCCAGGCGGAGCGTTTTAGCACTCAATGCTGATGGCTGCTAACGAGCTGGGATGTAGGGGGAGCGGTGCTGGCCGTCAAGAACCGCGCCGGAAAGTCTTGACATGGAAATCCGATGATTACATGTGTTGCACATGTCAGTGATGGTGCAGATACGTAATGTTCCGGCTGCATTGCACCGGCGGCTCAAGGCCCGGGCTGCGATGGCCGGCATGTCGCTGTCAGATTATTTGCTCGGGGAAATCGCCGCGGCGGCTGAACGACCTACGCTCGCCGAATTGCGGGAGCGCCTGTCGGGGCGATCGGCGCACGATCTTTCCGAACCGCCAGCGTTTGCTGTTCGCGCCGAGCGCGACGGGCGGTGATTGTCATTGACGCTTCGGTCGCGCTCGAGGTGGTGCTGCGCACGCCTGCGGCGGCTGCGCTGGAGGAGCGCTTGTTCTCTGGTGGCGAAACCCTGCATGCGCCGCACCTCATCGATATTGAGATAGCTCAGGTGCTGCGCCGTTACGCCCGCAGCGGCCAGGCGACGCCAGAGCGATGCGCGGTTGCGCTGGAAGACTGGGAGGGTTTTCGGCTCACGCGATATGCACACGAGGCGCTCTTATCACGCATCTGGGCGCTTCGTGACAATATCACCGCCTACGACGCCGCCTATGTGGCGTTAGCGGAGGGGTTGGATGCGCCGTTGCTCACACGCGACGCGCGCCTCGCCAGCGCGCCTGGCTATTGCGCGAAGATCATCTTGGCGTAAAGCGTCGAGGGCCGCGCGACAACGCGGCCCTCGAGACCCTCAATAATACCCGTCTTCGTACAACAGCGCGTCGAGGATGATTCCGGTTGCGATGGCGATCAGCAGCACGTCGCCATCGGCGTAGACGTAGCGGCATCCATAAGGCGCCGGCGGCAACCGGTAATAGAGATCCCACGGCAGATCTTGCCAATAAAGCCAGCCCGGTATCGCATAGCCAACGCTCCAGCGGCGGTGTGGGCGATGCCAGCCGTCATAGCTCCACCAGTAATAATTGCGCCCGTAATAGCCCCTCAGGATGTGGGCGTAGCCGCGGTCGAAATAATAGCCGTGGCGAATGCGCCGCCAGTCGGAATAGCGAGGGTGGTTGAAATCGCGGTGCGTGTTCCAATAGGGACGATAGCGGTTATCGTGACGGCCGCGATCCCAGTCGCGCCGCCAATGATCGTTGTCGGACCAGTCGCGCCGGCCGTGGCTGCCCCAATCGCGTCCGCCGCGTCCGCGGTCGTTTGCGCCATGGTTGTCGCCGCGGCCGCGCCCGCCGTTCCAACCGTCATGGTCGCCTCGGCCACGTCCGCGCTCACCGCTCCAACCGCCATGGTCGTCCTGGCCGCGGCCGCGTTCGCCGTTCCAGCCTTGGCCCTGACCGCGATTGCGCTCGCCTTCCCAGCCCTGGCGACGCTCGCCCTGGCCGCGTCCGTGCTCTCCGTTTGAGCCGTGCTCGCCTCGGCCGCGTTCGCCGTTCCAGCCTTGGCCTTGACCTTGACCTTGACCTTGACCGCGATTGCGTTCGCCTTCCCAACCCTGGCGACGTTCGCCCTGGCCGCGTCCGCGCTCGCCTTCTTCGCCTTGTCGCCATCCACGCCCGTCATTGCCCTGCGCCGCCGGCGTGGGCGGTGCGTTGCGACGATTGAAGCCTGGGGGAGGGGGATTATCCGGCGCGCCGCGCCCGGGGCCACCCGCCAGCTCCTCGCCGCGTGCGCCGCGCTCCTGTGCGGGCCGCCAGTTTCGCGCCTGCGGCGGTTCTGGCGGCGCGCTTGCGCGGGCGTCTTGATCGCCGCGATTGCCGCCGCGCCGCTCGCCTTCCTCGCCGCCGCGACCGCGACGGGGGTTGTCATCGTCACGCTGGCGTTCGTGCGCGCCGCGGTCGCGTTGGGCGAGCGCATCTTGCGGCGCCAAAGCGGTTGCGCCCAAAGCGGCGGCCGCCACCAAGAGTATTTTCTTCATGCTAGAGGCTCCCGTGCGCGCCCTTGCAGGCACACCCTCGCGATCTTGAACCTGCAGCGCTTCGTCTGAACGGCGCCTGAATCGCATCAAAGTGCGCGCGCCCCGCCCAGGAAAAACCTGACTGATCGGCGGACATGCTCGGAAAGCGCTTCTTGATGCAAGGCGTAGCTCTCGTCCGCGAGCGCGCGATAATGGTGCCTGGCGCGCACAAGCTCCAAGAAATACGAGGCGATCTGGTCGGCGTCCTTGATGTCAGGGCCCGCGCGCTCGAGATGCGAGGCGACAACCTTGCGGATGCGGTCTGCGCCTGTGAATACATAACGCTGCAGGAGCTGCGGGAATTTGCGCCCTTCGCCAATGACGATGCGGTAGAAGGCCAAGTTCTCGCGCGACATCAGCGCACTGAGGAAGCGCTCGCCGATCGCTTGCAGGCCTTCCTCCAGCGAAAGATGGGCCACACAAGGCGGGGCCATCGCCTCCACCATTTTTTCGTGCTGTTCCTCAGCTATGGCGAGGAAAAGGCCCTCCTTGCTGTTGAATTGCGCATAGAGCGTCGCCAGCGATCCCCCGGCGGCCCGCACGATATCGTTCACAGACGCGGCTTCGTAGCCCTTTTCCAGAAACTCCGAGCGCGCAGCAGTTTGAAAAGCTTGGCGGCGGGCGGCGCCGCGGTCAGGAGCTTTTTGGGAGGCCGAACTGGTTTGGTGAAGCCGCGCTATCGCCTCTGTCTCCCTTCCGCTACGAGACGAGTATTACATTCAGATTACATCAAACACGCAAGGGCTAATTACACCAAGCACCTAAGGGTTAATTGCGGTTGCCGCTCAGGCCGCCAGCGCCTTGTCGATCGCGCCGAGCATCATGGGCCCGAGTGGCGCTGCC
The DNA here is from genome assembly GCA_902826245.1 of uncultured Alphaproteobacteria bacterium. Lineage (GTDB taxonomy): Bacteria > Pseudomonadota > Alphaproteobacteria > Caulobacterales > Aquidulcibacteraceae > Vitreimonas. The sequence continues at coordinate 3,115 of CADEEA010000023.1, forward strand.
TTTGGCGGGAAAGTTTCGATCACCTGGCCGTCCTTGCCGATGAGGTATTTGTGGAAGTTCCAGCGCGGCAGCGCTTCCTCGCCCAGTGCGACGCTGATCCATTTATAGAACGGGTGCCGGCGATCCTTGGAGACGATCTCGATCTTGCCGGCCATGGGGAAGGTCACGTGGTAAGAAGCATCGCAGAATTCGCGGATTTCTTTTTCTGCTCCTGGCTCCTGATGCCCGAAATCGTTGCAGGGCACGCCGATGACCACCAAGCCTTTGCCGGCCTTGGCCTCATAGAGTGATTCAAGTTCGCGATATTGCGAAGTAAAACCGCAGACGCTGGCGACGTTGACGACCAACACAGCCTTGCCGGCAAAGTCCGCCAGTTTCAGCTGGCCAGGCTCGTCGAGCTTGGAGAAAGCGAAGTCGTGTGCGCTGGTCATGTTCTTGACTTTTCAGGCCGAAGGCCGGGGGTTTAGCCCTGAAGATAGGCTGACGCAACAAAGGCGCCAAAACCGCAGTGGCGTCCGGGCGCAAGCAATGGTAGAGCGCATGCGTGATTTCGCGTCCGCTCCGGTTGATAGGCGCGCCTCGAATTTGAGGCCCGGCCTGCGTTGAGCCCCCAAAAATGGGCGGCGCCGCGGGACCGGGATCGTTACACCTGCTTTCCTCATTTGGAGAATGCCCGTGGCCGATGCGCCAAAAGACCCGCGTTCGGGTCGCGATTACCGCGAAACCGTTTTTCTGCCCGACCTGCCGGGCGATCCCTTCCCGCTGCGCGCGGGGTTGCCGGTGAAGGAGCCGGAGCGAGTGAAAAGCTGGGCCGAGATTGGGCTCTATAATTTGCTGCGCGCTGACGCGGCGGGTCGGCCGAAATTCGTGCTGCACGATGGCCCTCCGTACGCCAACGGCGCCATCCATATCGGCCACGCGGAAAACAAAATCCTGAAAGACCTCGTGGTGCGCTCGAAGCAGATGATGGGCTTCGATTGCGATTACGTGCCGGGCTGGGACTGCCACGGGCTTCCGATTGAGTGGAAGGTCGAAGAAGACTTTCGCAAGCAGGGACGCAAGAAGCAGGACGTGCCGGCAGTCGAGTTCCGCAAAGCCTGCCGCGACTATGCCGACAAATGGATCCCGCTGCAGAAAGAAGAATTCCAACGCCTCGGCATCGAAGGCGATTGGGATCGCTATTACTCAACGATGAGCTTCGAAGCAGAAGCCGCGATCGCGGCTGAGTTTCTGCGCGTTGTGAGAACGGGGCTGGTGTATCGCGGCAGCAAGCCGGTGATGTGGAGCCCGGTGGAGCGGACGAGCTTGGCGGAAGCGGAGGTGGAGTATCAGGAGAAGACGAGCACGGCGATTTGGGTGAAGTTTCCCATCCAAGTGCGCGTCGGTTCGGTGCCTCCGCTCGCTGATCATGACGTATCAGTTGTCATCTGGACAACGACGCCTTGGACAATTCCCGGCAACCGAGCGATTTCTTATTCACGGAGCATCAATTACGGAGTCTACCGCGTTGACAGCGTTGAGCAGGGGCTTTCGTTCGAGCCGTGGGTAAATGTGGGCGACAAGGTCGCAGTCGCGGACAAACTCGCTGAAGACGTCATGCGCGCAGCAAAAGCCGCGTCGTGGACGCGCATTGAGAGTTTCGACCCCGGCGGCGCATTTTGTAGGCATCCGTTTGTCGGCAGGGGCTACGACTTCGACGTCCCGCTTCTCCCCGGCGATCACGTCACCGACGATGCCGGCACTGGTTTTGTACACACCGCGCCCGGGCACGGGCTCGATGACTTCAACATCTGGACGCAGAACTTCGGTCAGGAAGGCATCCCCTTCACCGTCGACGCCGACGGCAAATTCACCAAGGAAGCCCCTGGCTTCGAAGGCCTGGAAGTGATCCAGACCGAGGGCAAAAATCTCGGCAAGGACGGCCCAGCCAACAAAGCCGTCATCGACGCGCTGATCGAAGCTGGCGCGCTGCTCGCGCGTGGGCAGCTGAAGCACCAATATCCGCATTCATGGCGCAGCAAGGCGCCGCTGATCTTCCGCAACACGCCGCAATGGTTCATCGCGCTCGACAAGCCCTACAAGGAAGGCGGCGGCAAAACTCTGCGCCAAGTGGCGCTCGACGAAATCGAGCGCGTCGATTGGGGCCAGCACCGCATCGGCGATGATCGCGACCAGAACCGCATCAAGGGCATGATCGAAGACCGCCCCGATTGGCTGATCTCGCGTCAGCGCAATTGGGGCGTACCGCTGGCGATCTTCGTGAGAAAGAGCGATGGTTCGATCCTGCAGGACGATGAGGTCGATGCGCGTATCGTCGCGGCGATGAAAAAGGGCGGCGCCGATGTGTGGTGGTCTACGCCCGCACAGGAATTCCTGGGCGCGAAGCACAAGGCCGAGGATTACGAGAAGGTCGAAGACATTCTCGACGTGTGGTTCGATTCTGGCTCGACGCATGCTTTTGTCATGGGCGACCGCGCTGCGCCGACGCGACCTTCATTCAAAGATGCGCGCGTGCTTTATCTCGAGGGCTCCGACCAGCATCGCGGCTGGTTCCATTCCTCGCTGCTCGAAAGTTGCGCCACACGAGGGCGCGCGCCGTACGACGAGGTGATCACCTACGGCTTCACCGTCGCCGAAGACGGGCGCAAGATGTCGAAATCGCTCGGCAACGGCATCGAACCGCAAGAGTTGACCAAGCAATACGGCATCGAACCGTTTCGCTTGCTGATTGCCTCGGCCGATTATCGTGACGAACTCCGCGTCGGAAAAACCATCCTGGCGCAATCGACAGAGATGTACAGAAAGCTGCGCAATACGTTGAGATATTGTTTGGGAGCGTTGAGAGGGCTTGGGGAGGGGGAGAGGCTATCTTGGACCGCCGGCGTCCCCGCCGGCGAAGGTACGCCAATCCCACTTACGCCGGGGCATTTACCGACACCGTCGCCGGCGGGGACGCCGGCGGTCCAAGATGTGCCGCTGCTTGAGCGCTGGCTTTACCACCGCCTCTGGCAGCTCGACGCCGTCGTGCGCGAAGCCTACAGGACCTATCAATTCCGCGACGCGCTTTCCGCCATCGTCGAATTCTGCAACGTGGACTTTTCCGCCTTCTACCTCGATGTGCGCAAGGATGCGCTTTACTGCGATGCGCCGTCTTCACTGCGCCGCCGCGCCTGCCGCACCGCGATTGACGAGACGTTCTCGCGACTGACCGCGTGGCTTGCGCCGATCCTGCCGTTCACGACGGAGGAAGCCTGGCTCGTGCGTGACCCAGAGGCGAAGTCGATCCACCTGCGGCAATTCCCGGAAACGCCCGCAAGCTGGCGGGATGAAGCGGCGGCCGAGCAAATGGCGAAGCTCCGCGAAGTCCGCAGCGCGGTGACGCAGGCGCTCGAAGAGGCGCGCGCCGCGAAGCAGATCGGCTCATCGCTGGAGGCCGCGCCCGTGGTTCACATTTTCGACGAAGAATTGCGCGCGCTCGTGCAAAGCGTGGACTTCGCCGAATTGTGCATCACCAGCGCGATCGACGTGCGGGGAGGGCCGGAGGTCGGACTCGGCGGCGGCAAGGCGCCTGTGGTGGTGACGATCGAAAAAGCGCCCGGCGTGAAGTGCGCGCGCTCATGGAAATATTTCGACCCCGCCACCGCCGATCCGCGCTACCCCGACATAACGCCGCGCGATGCGGAGGCTGTGTCGATGTGGGATGCGGCGCGAAGCAAGGACTAGCGCGCAATCGCGGAAAAACACGCGCCGGGGCCGCTCAGTCCGTGGCGTGCGAGGCAATAGGCCCGCTCGCTAGCGTCCACCGAGACGCCGACGCATTGGCGCAGCTGCTGGCGCTCCATGGCGAGGCAGTGCTGCGTCAGCGGTTCGTTGAGCAGCGCCGAGACGCGTCGGCGCTCGCGCCCAGTCGACTCAGTGACGACAAGTGCGCCTAAAGTCAGCATGTGGTCGGTGACGGCGGCGTAAGGCGCGTTCTCGCGTCGGCGGCGCCCGCGGGGCGCGCTTGCATCGCGCCCGGCCATCGCATCCCAAAATCCTCGGCCGCCAAAATCGCTGATCTCGCTCATCGGCCGCGCCGAAACCGCCGTCACGCGCAGCCGGCCTTGCATTTCTGCTGAGAGCCGGACGCTTGCGTTTGTGCTTTCGCTGGCGGATGCGCGTTGCTGTGCGCCCGGCGAGCGTGCGAAACGTTCATAGCGCAAGCCCGCCATCGCGACGCGCGCGCCGTCGGCGCTGGCGGCGTTAAGGATGAGCTGGATGGCGTCGCCGGCGCCTCGCGGCGTACGCCGGGCGAAGCTGAGGTCGCCGCGCAATTGCGACAGAAACGGCGCGCGGCCGCTTTCGTCGGCCACACGCGCAATCCCGGAGGCGAACTCGGGCGATTGCACTGCCGTGAGCGCGCCGTAGGCGATCCAGCCGCGGGCGACATTGCGCGGACTGTGGCGCTGCAAGCGTGCAAGCGCGGCATCGACCGCCTGTGCGCTGTCGATCTCGGAATCGAGCAGGGCGCTGACATCGCTCTGGTAAAGCGCATACGCCTCCAACGCCTCATGCACCTCGTCGGCGAAGGCGGGGGTGGCGAGCAATGCGAACGAGGTCGCGGCGGCGAGGAGAGTGCGCATGGGGGGCGAGTATGCGCCGAGTCTCGTTAAGGCCGCGGCTAACGGAATTGGTTAAGTAGCGGGAGTGGCGCTATTCGGCGGCGATATGCGGCGGCGCTAGTGTTTTTTTGGGGCGCTCGAAGCCGCCCGCGAACCAGAAGCCGCCAAACGCGACGACGATGGTCCAAATCCCACCGATGAGGAACTGAACGAGAGGGTCCATCGAAGATTCTCGTTAAAACCGGAGCGCAACACAACCTGAGCCAATGCGTGAAATATAGCGCTAGCGCCGAAAAGGACAATGCTCGAAACGCTCCAATTCAGAGCCGGATTGAGCCAGGGGCCGAACGTAGCGCCAATCAGGCAAGCGATAGCGACACCGTTTAATACTGTAGCGGCAAGTTTCGCCGCCTCCTCTCGGTGGCGAGCTGACCGGAACCGTAGACGAAGCCTCACCGCCTCACCCGGCTGCTTTGCGCTTCTCCATCATGGCGTCGAAATTGTCCCATACACCGGCGCCGCCGTGCCAATCGCCCTTGGTGGCGGCTTTTGAGTATTCCGTCGCGCGGGCTTCGAAGAAGTTCGCGTGCTCGACGCCGTTGAGGATGGCGGTGAGCCAGGGGATCGGGTGTTCGGTGACGCCGTAGATTTTTGGCAATCCCAATTGCCCCAAGCGCCAATCGGCTATGTAGCGGATGTATTGCTTGATATCGTCGGCGGTCATACCCTGGACCGGGCCCATCTCAAACGCGAGTTCGATGAAGCGGTCCTCGATTTCAACCACTGTCCTGCAGCATTCCGCGATGTCGTCCTTCACGCTCTGTGTGAGCGCGTTGGTTTCTTTCGCGTAGGCGTGGAACAGCTTGATCATGCCTTCGCAGTGCAGGCTCTCGTCGCGCACCGACCAGGTCACGATCTGACCCATGCCCTTCATCTTGTTGAAGCGCGGGAAGTTCATCAGCATGGCGAATGAGGCGAAGAGCTGCAGGCCCTCGGTGAAAGCGCCGAACATGGCCAGCGTGCGGAGAATGTCTTCGTCGCTCTCGACCCCGAATTTCTGCATGTAATCGTGCTTGTCGCGCATCGCCTGGTAATCAAGAAACGCCGCGAACTCGGTCTCGGGCATGCCGATAGTTTCGAGCAGCAGTGCATAAGCGGCGATGTGGATGGTCTCGATGTTGGAGAACGACGCGAGCATCATCTTGATCTCGGTCGGTTTGAACACGCGCGAATAGCGCTCCATGTAATTGTCGTTCACCTCGACGTCGGCCTGGGTGAAGAAGCGGAAGATCTGCGTCAGCAGATTGCGCTCCTGGTCGTTGAGCTTGGAGGCCCAATCCTTCACGTCCTCGCCGAGCGGGACTTCCTCAGGCATCCAGTGCACTTGCTGCTGCTTGCGCCAGAACTCGTAGGCCCACGGATAGCGGAACGGCTTGTAGCCGATGGACGGGGTCCTGAGGCCCGTCAGCTTCGATCCGTTCTCAGCGCCCATGCGCAATTCTCCCTTTCGCACTCGAAATATACTCTAGATATTGGGAACTGGCGACCCCCAAGCCACCATATCTGGAGTATTTGGGCCCGAGTCCGGTTTAAGAAAGGTTACCGTCGCCGACCATGCAGCGATTCAGCTTGGAGCAAAGCAGGGGCGGCGTGAGTCGCGGTGGATAAAGACGGCAGGATAGGGGGACGCGACCCTGTCAGCGCCGCAGCGTGACCGTGACGCCGGTAAAGCTCTGATCCCGACTGATCGTTTGTGCGCCAACGCGCGTCGACGATTCGCGTTCCACATAGGCCACCGAGGCCTGGACGCCGCCACGCTCCAAAGTGACGCCGGCGGAGCGATCCCCGATCTCCACTTGTTGCTGCAGCGCGAGCGGCGCGCTAGCGCTGCTCCCAGGCGCCCAGGTCAGGGCTTCATCATCCGATGCGACGAAGACATAAACGGAATCCCCGCCGCCTTCGCGCCGTTCAACCAAGCCACGGCCGATGCGGATTTCAGTTCCAGCACCGCTTCGCTCGGTCGCTGAATCGTTGAGGTGCGCACGCTGGGCGATCGACACGTCCACGGGACCGGCGTTCGCCGCGACTTCGAGTTCCAGGCGGCGAGCGTTGCCGTCAACTGGCAAACGACGCTCAGGCGCTGCTTCTCCGAGGGACAATGCGTTGAGTTCGTGGTCGCGCATCTGTAGCGGCTCGCCATTGATGCCAAACGCCCCAATCGAAACCTCCTGCGCAAAAGCAATTTCGCCGGAGCTCAGAACAACGCTCGCCAGAAGGGCAATCCAAATGCGCAGCAAAGCTTTCCTCATCGCGGACGATTCCGGAATCAAAGCACAGAATGACGTTTTCGAAAAGCGGGGTGCTTAATGGCGCATTGTCAATGTCAAGCCCGTGAATTCTTCATCGCGGGAGAGCGACCGGCCGCCTGCACGAACATTCACTTCGCGCTGAACGTACGCCAGAGAAGCCTGCAAGCCGTTCATTTCGTAAGTGACGCCTGCCTGCATGTCGCCGATCTCGACGCGATCCTGCAGCGCCAACGAGGATGTTGAGCCGCCGAATTCGCTGCTCGCGCCCGGTTGCCAGATCAGCGCTTCGTCTTCGCTGGCCGCGAAAATATACCATTTGGGCGTGGCTGATGGCGCATCTCGGCGAACGCCGCGAAGGCCGCGGCCCAAGCGTAGTTCGGACGCGCGACTTTGGCTGGCGATGTCGCCGTCATTGTTGAAGCCGACCCCGCCGCGCTGCGCGAATGCAACGTCAAAACCCGCCGCACGCGCGACGACTTCGACTTCGTAATTGCGTTCGCCCACGGCGCGTCTCGTTTCAAGGCTGGTGAAGCGGTTGGATTCGCCGCCCCCTATGTTGAGCGCGAAGCGATCTTCATCGAGCGCATTGTCAGGGTCGACGAAGCTGACCCCGTTCAGTGCCGCGCCGTTCAGTCCCGCGTCTTCGGCGGTGGCGAACGAAGCGGCGAGAGTGGCAAATCCCGCCAAACCAACGACCACGAGCTTGCGTATCAGCATCGCGATCCCTCCTATTGCGCGATGAGAATGTCGTAAGGGTGGTTAGCGAAGTGTTGATGGCGCTCCATGTCAATTGGCGAAACTGCGTTGGAGGCTAAATTTTGCAGTAGGTTCAGGCTGTTGCTGCAGGTGCGAGCCGGCGCTGCATCATCACGACGTCAAGCGCGCGGCCGAATTTCTCCCCGACATTCTGCAACGTGCCGACATAAGCGAAGCCGAGCTTCTGGTGGAGCGCGATGGACGCGGCGTTGCCGCTGTCGCCGATAAAGGCGAGCGCTTCGCGGGCGCCGTCGGCGCGCAAACTCGCGAGCACATCGCTCAACATCAACGCCCCCGCGCCTTGGCGCAGCGTCGTCGGCGCCGAATAGACGGAAACCTCGAAAGTCCGCGAATACGCGGCGCGATCGCGATATTGCGCGGCGTAGGCAAAGCCCATCACCCGGCTCATGTCGTCGATGGGCGAAGCCACCACGAACGGCCAGTTGCTCGAGACGACGGCGCTCCAGCGCGTGGTTATTTCTTCCAGCGTCGGCGGTTCGACCTCGAACGAGCCAAACCCGGTTAACACATGGTGAGCATAGATCAGCTGGACCGCCTCGAGGTCCTGCTGGAAGCACGGGCGGGCTATCAGGGAGGGGCGGGCGGCGGCGGGCATGATCGCGCGGTGGCGCATTTTTGTGCGCTGCGTCAAGCTCTTAATTCACCGGATTGGAACACTCCTGGCATAAGATCGGCGCCGCAATGGTGATGCGTGGAGCATGGGGGCCGGCCCGGCTTACGGGTTTCGGGCTGGCGGCGTTGGCGCTGAGCGCCTGCGCTTCTATGCCTGCGCCGATCGAGCCCGCGCGCAACCCGATATATTTGCCGGCGCCCGATTGGGACCCCGCCGGCCCGCCCAGGATCGCCGATCCGCGTGCCCGGCTGCAATGCGTGCCCTATGCGCGCGAGCTCTCCGGCGTCGACATCTATGGCGACGCGGTGACTTGGTGGCGCCAGGCCGCCGGCCGGTATCCGCGCTCGGCGATTCCTGCGCCGGGGTCGGTGCTGGTGGTCCAAGGGTACAACAATCCTCGCCGCGGGCACGTCGCGGTCGTACGCAACGTGCTGTCGTCACGGATCATCACCATCGATCACGCCAATTGGATGAACGGCGGCGAAATCAGCGTCGCGGTTCCGGTCATGGATGTTTCAGCGGCCGGCGATTGGAGTGCGGTGCGCGTGTGGCACATACCCGGCCGGCACTGGGGTGGGCGAATCTATCACCCGCAAGGTTTCATCCACCCATTTTCGCTGCGCGGCCTGAGCAGCTAGCCGCGTCATTAATCACCATGACAAATAAGATAGCGCTACATCTAGTCTAGGTGAGCGTTATTTACCATAGAAACGCCAACTTAGGCAGCACGATCGCTCTGCGCTTAAGTGTTCTTTAAGTGGCTTCGCGCGTTTCTTGTCCCAGTTTGGGGCAAACCCCGCCTGGGCTAACAGGGCATGTTAGACACCCGCGCACTTCTGATGGCCGCCGCCGCCGCGGCAGGTTTCGCAGCGAGCGACGCGAACGCGTTGACGCCGCTGTCACTCGACCTCGCAATCGACCCATCGGTCATTGATGGTCCCGCCGAGCACGCGACCATGGCGCCGCGTGCGTTCGAGCGCGCACCCGACGAGGCTTATGAGCCCACTGCGCGCATCGCCAATGGCGCAGCGCGGCTGCAATGCGTGCCGTTCGCACGCCAGGAATCCGGCGTGGCCATCTATGGCGATGCGCACACTTGGTGGGAGCAGGCGCGCGGGCGCTTCGAGCAGACGCGCTCGCCCGAAGAGGGCGCGGTGCTGGTGTTGCGCGGTTACGCCGACGCCAACCGTGGGCATGTTGCTTTGGTGCGCGAGCGCGTGTCGCCGCGCTTGATTGTCGTCGATCACGCCAATTGGCTGAACAATGGCGAGATCACCCGCGACGTTCCGGTACGCGACGTTTCCGAGGCCGGCGATTGGAGTCAGGTCCAGGTATGGAACGTCGTCGGCCGTCATTGGGGCGGGCGCGTGTACAACGTGCAGGGTTTCATCCTCAACCAGCCCGTTGAAACCGTGCAACACGCCAGCGTAGACGTTCCGTTAGGCTAGGCCAGAACGGTCCCGCCAAACCGCGAGCTTGCGAATTTCCGGTTCACCGCTTTAGGCTCGCCACCCAGTGGGAATCGCTGGGGATAGAATTTCATGCCAGAGGCCGTCGCCAATGCGCGGGCGCGCTCCGTTCGTAAGAATGCCGCTTATGCGGGAAATCTTTTCTTTCGGCGCATCACGCAACACATCGCCTGGGAGATGTTCATTCTCCTCTGCATCGTCGCCAATGCGGTGATCCTTGGCGTCGACGCCCATCTAGGGCAGGGCAATCGCTATGAGGGCGCGATCGAGCAATGGAATATGGTCTTCTTGTACATATTCACCGCCGAATTGCTGCTCGAGTTCTGGGCGCAGGGGCCGGCCAAGTATTTCCGCAGCGGCTGGAACCTGTTCGACGTTTTTGTCGTCGGCGTTTCTTATGTGGCGGTAAGTCCGGCGATCTCGGCGTTGCGGACCTTGCGGGTCGTGCGCGTGTTTCGCCTCATCAGCGCCGTGCCGCAAATGCGCCGCGTGGTGGAAGCTTTGTTCAGCGCCTTGCCAGGGATCTTGGCGACCTTCGCCATTCTCGCCATCGTCTTCTATATCGGCGCTGTGGTGGGAACGACCTTGTTCCACGACGAGCCCGGCTTCCGTAATCTCGGCGAAAGCGCGCTCTCGCTGTTTGCGCTTACGCAATTCGACGGCTGGGGCGAAACCATCACCCGGCTCGATGCGCGCTACCCCTATGCGTGGGCGTTCGTGCTCGGATTCACGATTGTGGCGGCTTTCGCCGTGCTCAATCTGTTTGTGGGCGTGATCGTCGAAGCAGTGCAGCAGGCGCCGCAGGAAGTGATCAAGGAAGAACTCGACGAAGTGCAGGAGGACGTCGAGGAGATTCAAGAAGCCCAGGAAGACGCCGCCATGGTGCAGCAGCGCATCCTGGATGAAGTTCGCGCATTGCGTGCTGAGGTGGCGGCCTTGCGCAGCGCTTCGCCGCCGGGATAAGATAGATCCATGCGAATTGCCTCGATCCTTGCGCTTGCAATGCTGTGCGCCGCGCCGGCTCAAGCGGAACCTGGCGGGACTTCCGGCGTCACCGGCGCGATCGTAACCGAAGGCGCGCCGAAGCTCGAGTTCCGTACGGCCGCATGGAATGGCGACGCATTGGGGGGCGATTGGGCCCATCGCGCGCAATTCGGTTACTCGTTTACGGAGTGGTGGCGCTCGACTTTGGTGCTGCGCGCCTCTCAACCCGACGGGGCCGGCGCCGAACTGCGCTCTGTCGGCCTAGAGAACGTGTTTTTTCTGACTGCCTCGCGCGCGTGGCCGATACAGGTGGGCGGCCAATTCGAGTACAAGTTCGGCCTCAATGGCGCGGCTGACGAAATCGAGATCAAGGCGTTGTTCGAGCGCCGCGACGGCCCCCTCAATCTCAGGCTCAATCTCAACGGCTCGCGCGATGTCGGCGCCGGCGCGTCCGAGGAGTGGGAACATATTTACGCTGCGCGTGCGATGTGGCGCGCAGGCGAGCGCTGGTCGTTCGGAGCTGAAGCGTTCGGCGAACCTGAAGCAAGCGCGCATTATCTAGGCCCGCGCATCTCGGCGGCGCTTGGCGCTATCACTTTATCAGGCGCCTACCTCGCCGGCTTTGACGATGCGCGGGCGGAAGGGCAGGTACGGCTTGCTCTCGAAATCACGCCCTGATCGGGTCGCGACACGGTCCCGCAGCTCGCGCGCCCGATTGACCATACTAACTGCAATCGTTAGGGCTGAAGTGGCGGCCCGAGCGGGCGCGGCAAAATTTCGAACATGGGGGGAGTCATGCGCCTATTGATTTGCTGTGCGGCGCTTGCCGCCTCGATCGTCGCTGGTTGTGCGAAGCCAGACGTCCGCGTCTCGCTAGCCAATGGCGCCAAGCGCGAGTGCACAGGCGAAGTGACGGTCACGCCCGTGTTCATGAAGGACGTGCCGCAGGCGCCGCCGGCGCAGACCAATGCGCTCACACAGAACTTTACCGCCACCAAGGTTGCTGACGGCTATCTGTTCGAACAGAGCGGCAATTCGCAAATGGGCGACGTGATGCTGCGCGCGACGGTTTCCGACACCGGCGAGGTTCGCACCGCGGAATTGAATGGCGGGGGGCTTGGCGCCTTCATGAACCCCGGCGGAGACACCAACAGATTGGCGATGGTTGCGGCGCGCAGCGTGCCTGAGCGCGCGGTGATGGGGCGCACGCTGAAGCTTGGCGACGAACTCTACCCTGCCGCGCTGATGCAAGAGCTTACCGACACCATGAGCGCACAGATGGGCCTGCCACCTGGCTTCACCCTAAATGTGACAGCGCAGATACCCTACAGAGGCGCGAGCGCCGTCGAGGGCCGCCAAGCGCTCCTGTTCCAGGGCGTCATGAACGTTAACGGCACGGGCGACCAGGGTGGTCAGCCGGTCGTCATGACGATGCCGACCAACGTCACCTTCAACTTTGACGGCGCCACCGGCCTGCTGCGCGACACCACAACCGAAGGCGAAATGTCGATGAGCCTCAACGGCGAACGTCAGCTCGCCATGCGCATGCGTCAAACCATGACCTGCACGATCAGCGGCGGCTGAGCCTATTGCGGGCGCGCGACGCGGTCGGGTTGAATTGAAACAACGACGCCGCTGGCGATCAGCGCGCGCACTTGGTTGGGCGTGGCTTCAACAACCAGCATGGGCTGGCTGCCCATGCGCCCGACATAGGCCGCGCCCGTCCCTCGGGCTGCTGTCTCGGCGCGATCGAGCGGTCCGCGTACGCTGACGATGAAGCGGGCCGGGCGATCGGCGGGAAGCGCCGCCAATTGCGCCAGCGCGCGCGTGTTTGCGGGATCTGAGGTCGGCTCGGCCATAGCATCCTGCGCCGCTTTCGCAGCGCCTCCCATCTTGTTGAGCGCATCGAGGAGCCGAATGCGCGGGCGTCCGCCCACATTGAGCCCGCTCTCTTTCAACGCCGTTTCGATCTCATCGATGGTGGCTGCCGGGCGCGCCGAACGTAGCGCGGCGAATGCGCCAGCGACGTGCGGCGTGGCCATCGAGGTGCCGCTGAAAGAGGCGAAGCCGCCCCCGGGCACGGACGAATTGATGCTCACGCCCGGCGCATGCACATCGACCTGCGGGCCGCAATTGGAGAAGTCCGCCACCTGATCTTCCTTCGACGTGGCCCCGACGGTGACTGCGCTCGATATGCAGCCTGGAAAGCTCACGGAATCGCGGAACCCGTCATTGCCGGATGCGATTGCGGTGGCGACGCCCGCGGCGCGGAGTTGATCGATCACCGGCTTGGTCATGTCGGTGTCGCATGCGGTCGTTGAGCGTCCGCCGCCGAGGCTCATGTTCACTGCCGCGACATGGCGCTCCCCCGCCAGTTGCAGCACGAAGTCGAGCGCGCGGATCTGGTCGGAGGTGAACGACGCCACGCAGCGCGGACGCCCGCCGCAGCCGGCGCCGGAAAACTGGCTGAACACCTGCACCGCGATGATGTCGGCGTCGGGCGCGACGCCGGAGAAGTCTTCTCCGCGCCCCGCCGCGATGCCCGCTACGTGCGTGCCGTGCTCGCACCCTGGTGCTGCACATGGCCGCGCCGCGCCAGCCTCGATCTGTTCGCCCTGGCCATTGGGGCAGACGCTGGTGGAAGAATTGACGGCGGACGTTGTGGAGAAGCACGCCTCGGCGACAACGCGTTCGGCCAGGAACGGGTGAGCGGCGTCAATTCCGGTGTCGAGAATGGCGACGCTTTGGCCCGCGCCGCGTCCGCCCAACGCCCAGATTTCTGGCGCCTGAACCAGCGGGCCGCTGTCTGAAAGCGTCGCCTGCAGGATGCGGTCCTCGCTCCAGGCGCCAAAGCGCGGATCGCGGTAGAGCTCATCAAGCTGCGGTAGCGTGACCTCGGCGACAAGGTAGGGGAGGCGGTCGTTAAGCGCTGATACGTTGGCGACGCCAGCGCGCTGAAAGGCGGCTACAGCATCGGCTTGCGTCGTCCTCATGGCAGGTTGCACGCCAGCAGGCGCCGCGATCTGCACGATGACGCGCACCGAGCCTTCCGCTTCCGCCTTGGCGCGAAGCGCTGCGAGATCGGGAGCGCCGGCGTCGGCTTGTATTGGCGGGCAGATGTCAAGCGTCGTGGTGGCGGTGGGCGCGCACGAAGCTCCCAGGCAGAACAAGGCGCTCAAGGCGGCGGCAGTGGCCCAACGCGGGCGGGGGCGTTGCAGCATGGCGCATCTCCTGTTTCGGCGTGCCTTACGAGCCTAGCACGTGCAGCTTTGATTGGACACGTAACGTTTGTTTCATTCAATCCCGCTGCACAGCCCTACGCTTCCCGCAGCCAAGTCTGGAACGCCGCGATCGCGCCCTCGTGCTTGGGCGAGAGCCGACCGTGTTCGTAGATTCCAGAATTGAGGTTTTCCTGGACCCGCTCGACGATCCATTTGTCTTCGGCAGTGACCTGGTCGGCCATGACGAGCGTCTCGCCAGGAACCGCGTCGCCCTCAGGCATGAGATAGAGATAATCCAGCTGTGTCCGATCCGCGCCAAGCGGCGACATCCGCTCGATCATCAGTCCGCGCCGATAAACATTGACGCCAATATTGGGCCAAACCCAGGCCCATAATCCGTCATACACACCCATTGGATCGCGCGGCGGTGCGTAGTGCAGCGCGGTGCGGCCTTCGACGGTGACTGTGTACTGGTCCGAATGCACTTCGGCGTCGAGCGTGGGGTGCAGCAACGGCACATGATAGCCTTCGAGATAATTCTCGACATAGGTTTTCCAATTGCAGGCGAGCGTGTGTGTGCGGCGCGCCGCGATGCGCAGATTGGACCAATCGGCGTCGGCGAGTCGTAGTTCCAGCGGCGCGAGCAGAGCCGCAAGCGGCGCCGGATTTTCCGCGACGCTGGCGAACCACAGCCCGCGCCATGGAGCGATGTTCAGTGGAAACAAGCCGTACTCGCGCGGATCGAAATCGGCGGCGGCGCCGAAATCGCGCGCGGCGCGCAGACGGCCGTCGAGCGCATAGCGCCAGCCGTGATAGGGGCAAACCAGAACGCCGTCGCAGACGCCTTGCTCGGTTCGCACCAGCGGCCCGGCGCGATGGCGGCAGACATTGTGGAAGCCGCGCACCTCCCCATCCTCGCCGCGCACCAGCAGCACCGGGTAGCCAGCGAGCGTCTCGGCGCGCCAGGATCGCGGTTCGGGGAGCGCGCTTTCATGGGTCACAAATTGCCAGCTCTTGGCGAACACGCCGGCGCGTTCGCGAGGCCAATGGGAAGGGTCGGAATACCAGGAAGCAGGGGCGGTGAGTGGAGATTGGGTCATATTGGGCGACCTTACAGCGGGAGGCGAAAAACCCGGAATCGTCGCGATCGCCCGAGAAGCGCGCCGTAAACACGGACCGCCGGCGCCCTCGCCGGCATCGGAGCTGCAAACACACCGTCGCCTGAGCGGTAGCAAGCTCCGACGCCGGCGAGGGCGCCGGCGGTCCGTGTTTACGGCGCATCCCTGTTGGCCGCGTGGCGCTTCGCCCGGCCGCGACAACGTGTAGAAAAATTCCGCCCGTTCGCGCTTTCCCCGCGCGGCAGCATCGGCGACAATGCCCGCATGTCGGTCTGGTCACGCATTGTCGCACTCGCGAGCCGCGCCTTCGAGCCGGACGAGCCCGCGCCGTTTGAGGAATGCGCGCCGCAGCCCAACGATGTCGGCTTCACCGCCGCCGTGATCGGGCTCGCCGCCAAAATGGCGAAAGCCGACGGGATTACCACCGAGAAGGAACTCGCCGCCGCAGCCCAGGTGTTCCGGCCCCCGCCAGGGGAGGAAGCGAACTTCCGCCGCGCCTTCATGCTGGCGCAAGAGACTGTGCTTGGATTTGATTCCTACGCCGCCCAGGTGGGGCGGAAATATCGGGCGCGGCCTTGCCTGCTGGAGGACGTGCTCGACGGGCTCTTCCATATCGCCGCCGCAGACGGGATGGTGACCGATGACGAGCTTGATTTCTTGGCGCGCGTGGCTCGCCATTTCGGTTTCAGCGACCTGGACTTTCGCCGCATCAAGGCCACCAATCTAGGCCCCGAGGCGGGCGATCCTTATGCCGTACTTGGGCTCATGCCGGGCGCTGGCATGGAGGAGGTGCGCACTGCTTGGAGGAGGCTCGCCGCCGATAACCACCCCGACACCATGCTCGCCCGCGGCGCGGCGCCGGAATTCGTGGCCATCGCGCACGAAAAGACCGCCGCGATCAACGCCGCCTATGCCGCGATCCATAAAGAGCTAAGCGTTGCGGCGAACTGAGTATGGTTAAAGCGCGCCTAACGGGCGCCGCATTGATCAATCAGGCTCGGCGCCCATATCATCGGCTTGAGGAGCCCCCTGGATGAGTGTGACGGCTGATTTCGGCGCTTCGGTAATGAGCACTTTGGCGCGTGCGCTCGGCGCGGTGCTGTTGGCGGCGGGACTGGCGCTTGCCCTGATGTTCGCCTTCGCCGCGGCGGCGGTAATCGGGCTCATCGTCTTGGCGGCCGCGTTGGCCATGCACTTTGCCCCGACAGGGCGCGCGAGCGCGGACGGCGTGCTGGAAGCGCGGCGGACGCCAAATGGCTGGGTGGTCGAAACCGCGGCGTGGCGGAATCTCTAGGTTTTGTTTGCGCCGCGGCGGCGTGCGGTCCAGTCTTATACCAAGACCATGCCCCTTGATCGCAGCACACGAACTCTCCGTCATTCCGGACGCGCGGAGCGCGATCCGGAACCCAGGGGCAAACGCACCGCTCTACGATCCCCTGGGTTCCGGGTATCGCTTTGCGATCCCGGAATGACGGAGTGTGGGAAGCAATTCAGTGCGAAGCGGCACTCGGGGTCACCGGTACCGCCCCCATGAATCCGCACATCATCGAGCGACCCTCTCCCAATTTCGACGCGCGCACCCGCGCCGTTGACCTTGTCGTGCTGCACTACACCGGCATGCAGAGCGCCGAGATCGCGCTGGCGCGGTTGTGCGATCCCGCGCCGGTCGCGGGCAAATATCCCGGGCCGTGGCAAACGCGCGACATCGATCCCGTGACCCCGCTTGGGCGCGCCAGCGCGCACTATGTCGTCGATGAAACGGGCTTTATCTATCGCCTGGTGGCGGAGGAAAACCGCGCTTGGCACGCTGGTGTCTCAAGCTGGGAAGGCGAGAACGACGTGAACTCCCGCTCGATCGGCATCGAGATCGTCAATGGCGGCCATGATTTCGGGCTACCGGATTTTCCTGATGTGCAGATCGATGCTGTGATTGATTTGCTGCGCAACGTCCTCGTGCGCCGCAACCTCGACCCTTCGCGCGTGGTCGGCCATTCCGATGTCGCGCCTGGCCGCAAGCGCGATCCGGGTGAGAAGTTTCCTTGGTCGAAGCTCGCTCACGCAGGCGTGGCGGTCCCGCGGTGAGATCTGCTTTTGGGACGCGCGAGGCGATTCAAGCGCAACGGACCGTGCCTTAGTCGGCCGATCCGACTCGCCGGCGCGCCTCGGCCTCGTACATTTCGTCCATGAAGCGCCAATTCGCTTCGGCGCTGGAGACGAGCGTGCGTGCCGCGCCAAGCGCATCGACTGCGCGACCGCAACGGGCAGTTTCGTCCGGCGCCTGCTCCATCGCTTGCAATTGACCGATCATCGCCATCAGCGCGTTCATCGACGTCTGAGTGTGGCCGCGGAATCCATCATCGTTGAGCATGGCGAGGTGAAAGTCGCGAGATTCTTGTTCGGTCCACAAGCCGCGCTCCTGCATTAGCTGCCGCTTCCAGTTCGCCAATGTCTCGCTATAGCGGTTCGCTTCCGTTCCGTAATTCATGATCGCGCCGATCTGGCCTTCAAATCCGGACAGGAGCGCTGCGCGGCTCTCCGGCGCGGCGCACGCGCCAGCCGCCGGCGCCGGGGGCAAGGTGAGTTGCGGCGGCGCCGGCGGACCCGCGACGCGCGCGCGCCCGGTGAACTCGTCCATGGTGAGCTGAAACAACGCGCGGTCGGTGCAGGTGAACTGCAGATCGTCGCCCATCAGCATGATCTCGACCTTGAACCCGGTCTCGGTTGCAGGATCGCCGCTATAATAGGCGATCCCGTCTTCAAGGTCGTTGACGCCGGCGTATTGGAACCGGCTAGCAAGGGCCTCGTCCAAGGCGTCATACGCCTCGACGGCAGCGTCCGCGTCCGCGAACGACGCCATGGCGCTGATCGTGTGGAGGCGGTGCGAGAGGTGGGTGAAAGTCGCCTCGATCTCGCTGAACGCATACGCTTGGGCCGGGGTAACAAATTGCGAGTTCATCATGCGGACGCCAGGAACTCCGTTGACGCCAGATGCGCCGAAGCGCTCGCCGAAAGCGCCTTCCGCCGTACAATAGTTCGCGGCTTGCGCCGCGTCGAACGCCTGAGCCTCGGCGCGGTCGATCAGTGTGAACGTGAGTGTGGCGACAAGCGCGCCAATGATCCATCGCATGTTGTGGCTCCGCCAGCACGTCTACCAAACCCGCACCCGCGCCTCCGGCGCAAGATAGAGCGCATCTCCCGGCTGCACGTTGAACGCCGCATACCAAGCGTCGAGATTGCGCACGGTCAGCGCGCGGTACATGCCGGGCGCGTGACCATCGGTGGCGATACGCTGGCGCATGGCTTCATCGCGCATCTTGGTGGCCCAGGTTTGGGCGTAGGCGATGAAGAAGCGCTGGTCGCCGGTGAGGCCCTCGATCACCGGGGCTTCGCGTCCGTTGAGCGAAGCGCGATAAGCCATATACGCCGCTTGCAAGCCGGCGACATCGGCGATGTTTTCGCCCAAGGTCAATGTGCCGTTGACGTGCAGATCAGGGAGCGGCGTGTAGGCATCATATTGGCGTGCGAGCGCTTCGCCTTGGGTGCGGAAAGCGGCGAGGTCGGCGGGCGTCCACCAATTGCGCAGCGCCCCGGTTGAATCGAACGCCGCGCCGTTATTGTCGAAGCTGTGGCTGATCTCGTGGCCGATGACCGCGCCGATGGCGCCGTAATTGTAGGCGGGATCGGCGCTCGCATCGAAGAACGGAGGCTGCAGGATCGCGGCCGGGAAGTTCAACGCATTTTGCACCGGCAGGTTCACGGCGTTGACGGTCTGCGGCGTCATCCACCATTCGTTGCGGTCCATCGGATGGCCAAGCTTGGCGAGTTGGTGGGCGTACTCGGCGCGCGCGCCGGCGATGGCGTTGGCGTAA
The DNA here is from genome assembly GCA_902826245.1 of uncultured Alphaproteobacteria bacterium. Classification (GTDB taxonomy): domain Bacteria; phylum Pseudomonadota; class Alphaproteobacteria; order Caulobacterales; family Aquidulcibacteraceae; genus Vitreimonas. The sequence goes on from CADEEA010000023.1 coordinate 22,076, forward strand.
GCGTTGTCAGGCGAGACTTCGTAGCGCGAATAATCGCGCCAGGCATCGGGATAGCCGACGCCGACGACGATGCTCTCCACCTTGCGCAGAGCTTCCTGGCGCGTTTCCGCCGCCATCCACTCGAGGCCGTTCACGCGTTCGGCGAAGGCGGCCTTGATGTTGTCCACCATCGACTGCACTTCCGCGCGCGCCGACGCCGGAAAGTAACGCTCGGCATAGGCGCGTCCGACCGCGTCGCCGAGATTGGCGTTCAACGCGTCGAGCCCGCGTTTGGCGCGCTCGCGTTGTTGCGGCGTGCCCGACAACGTCGTGCCGTAGAAGGCGAACGAGGCCTGATCGATCTGCGAGGGCAGCACGCTGGCGTTGGAATTGATCTGGTGGAAAGCGAGCCAATCCTTCCATGCTTGCAAATGCTGCGAGGCGACCAGCACCGAAAGACCGGTGATGGCGCCGGCTTGGTAGGCGCCGAAGCGTTGCTGATTGGCGAGCTGGGCGCCGGCGAAGAATGCGTCCCAATCGATGCCGGGCGCGCGCCGCGCGAAATCGGCGCGGGTCCACACCGCTGCTGAATTGGCGAAATCCTCGCTCTGCGCGCGGGTGGCGTGCGCGCGCGCGATCGCCATTTCCAAATTGTAGATGCGCTGCGCCTTGGCGCGCGCGTCAGTGACGCCAGCCAAATTCAGCACCTGCTCGATATAGGTGCGATACTGGCCGCGGATGGTCGCCATCGCTGGATCGTTCGAGAGATAATATTCGCGTTCCGGCAATCCCAAGCCGCCCTGCAGAAGGTAAGGGAGCACTTCACCTGGCGTTGCGAGGCCCTGGGTGACGAAAATGCCGAACAAATTCTCGGTGAAGAAATTGGTCGAGTTCAACGGGTCGACGTCGGCGAGGACCTGCTCGCCGAGCACGCGCGAGAGGGCGCTCTTGTCGGCGATCGCGTCAAAGCGGGCGAGATCGGCCTGGATCGGCGCCATGCCGGCGGCGTCGATGGCGGCGGTGTCGATGAAGGCGTTGTAGAAATCGGCGATGCGGGCCGCGTCGGTTCCGGGTTCTGGTCTGGAGGCTAGAATGCCGTCGAGCAACTCGCGTGTCTGCCGCTCGGTAGTCAGGAAGGCGCGGTGGAACGAGCCAACGCTGGAGCGGTCCGCCGGAATCTCCGTCGAGCGCTGCCAGGCGCCGTTAGCGTAGCCGTAGAAATCGTCCCCAGGCTTGGCGCTCGTGTCCATGGCCGCGAGATCGAGGCCGATGGATTTCGGCTTGGGCGCGCAGCCGATTGGCCCAAGGAGTGCAGCCATAGTTACGGCGAAAGCGGTGGCGAGGAGACGGTGGGTCATGAGAGGCGAGCCTTTCCCTGGCCGGTGTTTAGCTGGTCGGGGCGGCCCGGCGCCAGTGGGACTCTGCCGAAGCGCGCGTTTGCAGCGACGGTCTGCCGGCCTTTCCATTGTTGTGGCGGCCCCTTATGTTTCCCTCGCCAGTCGGCCGGACGGCCGCGGGCGCAGGTTCGAAAGGACGCGTTCGAGGAAAGTCCGGGCTCCACGCGGATACGGCGGCGGGTAACGCCCGCCGGAAGTAATTCTAGGGATAGCGCCACAGAGAATAGACCGCCGATGGCTCGGCAACGAGCACAGGCAAGGCTGAAACGGTGGGGTAAGAGCCCACCGCGCCGACCGTAAGGAAGGCGGCACGGCAAGCCCCGCCGGGAGCAAGACCGAATAGGGATGCGATGGCTCCGGACTTGTTCCGGGGTACGGCCCGTCCGTGGGAGCGCATCCGGGTAGGTCGCGAGAACCGTGCGGCGACGCACGGTCCAGAGGAATGGTCGTCACCCCGGCAACGGGGAACAGAACCCGGCTTACAGGCCGACTGGCCCTTTTTGCGGTCTGACAATTTGAGCGAATTCTGGCAATGGTGCCCGCATGCCCGTGGTCTTTCGGCACAAGGGTGCCCGTTTCCACTTCTTCTCGAACGAGGGCAGCCCTAGGGAGCCTGTGCACATCCATGTTCTTCGCGGCGATTGCGACGCGAAATTGTGGGTGGAGCCGGATGTCTCGGTCGCGGAGAGCTTCGGGTTCACCCGCCGCGAGTTGACGGAACTGGCGAGAATTGTACTTCAGCGCCGCGATGAGATAAGAAGGGCGCGAGCATTTCGGCTGAATCCGTGCGTTGCGACGAAGACACCCTGTGGGTCGAACTGGCCGACGGGCGCAGCATCGGAGCGCCGCTCGCCTGGTTCCCACGTTTGCTGCGCGCCACGCCGGAACAGCGCGCGGCGGTGCGGATCAGCCCATCCGGGCGCGGGCTGCACTAGGAAGCGCTAGACGAGGATATTTCGGTCGAAGGTTTGCTGGTAGGGCGCGGCGATCAAACCAAGCCAGCGTTGGTCGCGGCGGAGTGAGCGTATGGATCAAACTTGTCGCTGGTAACAGGGTTCGTTTTGGTTTGCTCTAGTGTCTACTTCGCAGGTTACAACTATTTCCTGGAAGAAGAGTTCGTTGCGTTGTTCCGCACGTTCCGCTGGGTTGAGCCTGATCGGTGCGTCCTCGTGCTGACGCCTCAGGAAGGCGCTGCGCGCATTATCCGATCAGACGTTTAACACCTGCCCGAATGTCCGCTTGGTTTGCCTAAATACGACCGCGGGCAGCGCAGTTCGCAGGCGCCTACCGCCATGGACTCGGTGTAGACTAGTTCGATGTTTCCAATCACCGTCATTCCGGACGCGCGGAGCGCGATCCGGAACCCAGGGGATCGTAGGGCGCGGCTGTGGCCCCTGGGTTCCGGGTTCCGCCTGCGGCGGCCCCGGAATGACGGTGGTTGGGTTGGTGCGGGAAGTACGCCATGACCCACGCCCCGGTCCTCCTCGCCGAAGTCATGGAAGCGCTGGCGCCTACGCCCGGCGCGCTCATGGTCGACGCCACCTTCGGCGGCGGCGGTTATTCCCGCGCCATGCTGGAAGCCGGCGCCCGCGTCATCGCCTTTGATCGCGATCCAGACGCCATCGCCCGCGGCGCGGCGCTCAGCGCGGCATTCCCAGATCGCTTCACGCTGCACCAGGCACGATTTTCCGAAATGTTGGGGTTTGTAAACGAACCTTTAAGGGGCGCTGTGTTCGATCTCGGGGTTTCCTCGTTTCAGTTCGACGAACCGACACGCGGCTTCTCGTTTCAGGCCGATGCGGACCTCGACATGCGCATGGAGAAAGAAGGCTTGAGCGCCGCCGACGCCGTCAACCGGCTCAGCGAAACCGCGCTCGCCGATTTGATCTATCATTACGGCGAGGACGACGACAGCCGCCGCATCGCCCGCGCCATCGTGCAAGCGCGCGCGGCGAAGCCAATCGCGCGAACTTTGGAGTTGGCGAAGATCGTCGAAGATTCCGTCGGCGGCCGCAAAGGCGCGCGCACGCACCCGGCGACGAAGACATTCCAGGCGCTGCGCCTCTTGGTGAATGACGAACTGGGCGAACTCGCGCGCGGGCTCTCGGCCGCCGAGCAGGCTTTGGCGCCCGGCGGGCGGCTGGTCGCGGTGTCGTTCCATTCGTTGGAAGACCGCATGGTCAAGCAATTCCTCACCGCGCGCGCCGATGCGCAGGGGCGCGGCTCGCGTTACGCGCCCGATCTGCCGCCAAATGACCCATCTCGGCGCGCGCCGAGTTTCACGCTCGAGCGCAAACGCTCGACTGCGCCCAGGGACGAAGAGATCGCCGCCAACCCGCGCGCACGCTCGGCCAGCTTGCGTTGGGCGGTGCGTACGGATGCGCCGGCGTGGGAAGCGCATGCGGCGCCGGAATTGGCGCCGAAAACGGAGGCTGAATGGATAAAGCTCTGATCAGGCGAGGCTTGCATGTCGCTGCGGCTATTCTGGTCGCGGTGCTCGCAATCGGGCTCTACAAGGCCAAGACCGACGCGTCGCAAACGGAGGCGCGCGTGAACGAACTGCGCATCGAGATCGCGGACGCTGAGGCCGATATGCGCGCTCTGCGCGCCGAGATCGCTCGCGCCGAAAGCCCGGCTAATGTGGCGGCGCTGGCGCAATCGCATTTGGGGCTTGACGCCGCCGCCCAAAGCGAGGGTCTGCCGGAGGCAGCGATCGACAATCGCCTGCCGGATGCGCGCGCCAGGGCAAGCGAAAAAGCAAGCGAAGCGCAATGACCTATCCGGCCGTCGCCGCGCATGTGCGCATCCACAGCGAAGAGGCTGCGCCCGCGCGCAATCGCGTCCGCGCGCTTGCGCTTTGCGTGTTTGCTATTCTGCTTTTGCTTGCGGGCCGCTCGGTTCAGCTCGCATTGAGTGGCGACCCTTTGGCTGGGCCGCGTGCTTCTGCGCCCTCGGCGGTGCGCCGCGCCGACATCGTCGATCGCAACGGCGTGCTGCTCGCAACCACGGTGCGCGCTTACGCCTTGACCGCAAATCCGGCGAGGGTCTGGAACGCGGAAGAAACCGCCAACGCGCTGCGGGGCATGTTTCCCGAACTTGACCGTGACACTTTGGTGCGCCGCCTGACCGATAGAACGCGCGCCTCGATCTTTCTCAGACGCAGCCTCAGCCCTGAGCAACGCGAGCAGGTTTTGGCGTTGGGGCTGGCGGGCATCGGCTTCGAAGCCGAGGAGCGGCGGGTGTATCCGAACGGCTCGCTGGCGGGCCATGCATTGGGGTTCACCGACGTCGATCTTAACCCGCTTTCGGGGATCGAACGGGGCATGGATGGGCGCTTGCGCGAATTCGGCGAGGCGGGGCGGGCGCTGGCGGTGAGCATCGATGTTCGCATCCAATACGCGATCGAGATGGAGCTTGACGCTGCCGCGCGCGCCGCTGGAGCGCAGGGCGGCGCCGGCATCATCCTCGACGGCAGAAGCGGCGAAGTGCTGGCGCTGGCGTCGTGGCCCAGCTTCGATCCCAACGCGGCTGGCGATGCGCCAGAAGCGACCCGCCGCGACCGCGTCGGCGGCGACGTGCACGAACTGGGTTCGACGATGAAGCCGTTCACGATCGCCATGGCGCTGCAAGAGCGGCTGACCAACGATGGCGAGATCTTCGATCTGAGTCAGTCCTTGGTCATCGAGGATACCCAAATCGAGGACCACGAAGCGATCGCGGGATCCGCTCACCTGCGAGAGATTATGGAGCATTCCTCCAATATCGGGGCGGCGCGATTGGCGTTGCGCGTGGGCGGCGAGCGCCAGCGCGCTTATCTCGACAGGTTAGGGCTTACGCGCGCGGGGCGGCTCCAATTGGGCCGCAACCAGGCGCCGCTGGCGCCGGCGGCGCGCGGCAGGCGCGATGTGGCGGGCCTGGGTTTTGGCTACGGGCTTGCAGCGAGCCCGGCCTCGCTTGCGGCCGCTTATACCGTGTTCGCCAATGATGGCGCGAGGGTCGAGCCAACCCTGCTGCCACACGCGCCGGAAGATGTTGTTGAGCGCACGCCAGTGTTTTCACCGCAGGCCGCGCGCCAGGTGCTCGTCTACATGCGCTCGGCGGTAACCAACGGCACTGGCCGCGCCGCCGACGTCCCTGGCCTTGAAGTTGCCGGCAAAACCGGAACCGCAGAGAAGCTGAGCGGCGCCGCCGGTTACGATGAGGATCGCAATTTTTCATCGTTCGCAGGGGTATTTCCCGCAAGCGACCCGCGTTATGTCGTCGTGATTGCGCTGGACGACGTCGCCAACGGGGAAGCAGGCGGCGTGGTGGCGGCCCCGGCTGTTGCGCGCACTTTGCGCCGGATCGCGCCGATGCTCGGTTTGCGGGTTGCGGCGCCTGCACATTAGGACCGAAAACAAAGCGTCTGGCTCTTGGAATCGCGATCCAATTTGCCCATGAACGCCGTCATGAAGTTGGCCTCCTTGTTTTCCGCGGGCGTCCCGGAGGGTGCGCGCGATCTTGAGATAGATGGACTGACAGCGGACTCACGCCAAGTGCGGCCAGGTTATCTCTTTGCCGCGCTCCAGGGCGTCGCCGCGCACGGACGCGATTTTGTGGAGCAGGCGAAAGCAAACGGAGCGGTAGCCGTGCTCAGTGCGGGAGATCTGGGCGCCAATCCCGGGCTAACGCATTTGATCGACGACAATCCGCGCCGCGCCTTCGCGCTTGCCGCGTCGGCGTTCTACCCGCGCCGACCCGCGACCATCGTGTCGGTGACCGGCACCAACGGCAAAAGTTCCACCGTCGACTTCCTGCGCCAGCTGTGGACGCACGCGGGCAAGAGCGCCGCAAGCATTGGCACGCTTGGCGCCATCGGCCCCAAGGGCGTCATTGATCTTGGCCACACCACGCCCGATCCGGCCGCGATACACCGGGTGCTGGCGCGCCTTGCCGAGGATGGCGTCACCCATGCGGCGATGGAAGCCTCAAGCCATGGCCTTGAGCAGCACCGCGTCGACGGCGTGTCGTTCGCGGCGGCGGCGTTCACCAACCTTTCGCAGGATCATCTCGATTATCATGGCGCCATGGATTCCTATCGGCGCGCCAAGCTGCGGCTTTGGGAATTGGTGAAGCCGGGCGGAATTGCGGTGATCAATGCCGACGCTGCTGACGGCGCGGTGTTCGAGGCCGAAGCCAAGCGGCGGGAATTGGACATTGTCTTGTGCGGCTGGCGCGCACCGCGCGCACATGCGCTGAAGATCGTGGAAATCCAGCCGCGACCCAATGCGCAGACCCTGACCTTGTTGTGGGCCGGCAAAGAGACCGATGTCGAGTTGCCGCTGATCGGCGAATTCCAGGCGCTGAACGCGGTTTGCGCAGCGGCGCTGGCGCTGGCGTTGGGCGAAGCGCCCGAAGCGGTTTGGGCTGGCATGGCAAACCTGAAGCCGGTGAAGGGACGCATGGAGCATGTCGGACTCAGCAAATCCGGCGGCCACGTGTTCGTCGATTATGCGCACACGCCAGACGGGCTCGACGTGCTGCTGCGCGCTGCGCGGCCGCATGCGCCGGGGCGCGTCATCGCCGTGTTCGGCTGCGGCGGCGATCGCGACAAGGACAAGCGCGCCAAGATGGGCGCTATCGCGGCGCGGCAGGCCGATGTGGTGATCGTCACCGACGACAATCCGCGCAACGAGGATGCAAGCGCCATCCGCGCGCAGATCATGCAGGGCGCGCCCGGCGCCACGCAGATCGCAGATCGGGCTCAGGCAATTCAAGAAGCAGTGGCGATGATGCAGGCGGGTGACGCGCTGATGATCGCCGGCAAAGGCCACGAAACCGGGCAAATCGTCAAAGGCGTGACGCATCCGTTTTCGGATCAGGAAGTGGCGAAGGCGGCTTTGGCAAGTTGAACGTACTCAACTTTTCCGTCATTCCGGGGCTCGCGGAGCGAGAACCCGGAACCCAGGGGATCGTAGAGCGCGGCTGTGGCCCCTGGATTCCGGATCGCGCTCCGCGCGTCCGGAATGACGGCGTTTTCTTGTTTGTAGAGATGGTGCATGGCTGAAGTTATATGGACCGCTGCCGAAGCCGCCGCCGCTACCGGCGGGCGGTTGATCAATGGCGAGAGCTGGAGCGCGGGCGGCGTTTCTATCGACACGCGTTCGCTAGAGCGCGGCGATTTGTTTGTTGCGCTGAAGGATGTGCGCGATGGGCACGATTTTCTGACGCAAGCTTTCGTGTCCGGCGCTGCCGCGGCGTTGGTTTCCGATGCATCTAGGGCGGAGGGACTCGGCCCGGCGCTTGTGGTTGCCGATGTGCTCGCCGCGCTGCGCCAACTCGGCGTCGCGGCGCGCGAGCGCAGCAGCGCAAAACGCATCGCCGTGACCGGCTCGGTGGGCAAGACCTCCACCAAGGAGGCGCTGGCGTTGTGCCTCGCCGCGTGCGGGCCGACGCACAAATCGGTGAAGAGCTACAACAATCATTGGGGCGTGCCGCTGACGCTCGCGCGCATGCCTGCGGCGAGCGCGTTCGCAGTGTTCGAGATCGGCATGAACCATCGCGGCGAAATCTTGCCTTTGGCGAACCTGGTTCGTCCGCACGCCGCTTTGGTGACGACGATCGCGCCCGCGCACGTCGAGAATCTCGGCTCGCTCGAAGCGGTCGCCGGCGAGAAGGGCGATCTTTATGCCGGCCTTGAGCCGGGAGGAGCGGCGCTCGTGCCGAACGAAGCGCCCCATTCGGAACGCTTGCTGGCCGCAGCGGAACGTGCGGGCGCTGCCTTGATCCGCTTCGGCCGTGCGCCGGAGTGCGAAGCGCGGCTGCTCAGTTTCGAGATGGACGAAGCCGGCTCGAATGCGGAAGCGGAAATTCTCGGCCGCACCATTCGCTACCGCATCGGCGCGGAAGGCGCGCATTGGGCGCTCAACGCGTTGGCTGCACTTGCGGCCGTTGACGTTGTCGGCGGCGACATCGAAGCGGCGGCGCACGCTTTGGAGCACCTGCGCGCCGTCGATGGGCGCGGCGTCGCGGCGCAAGTGCAGGCGTCGTTCGGTGCATTCACGTTGGTGGACGATGCCTACAACGCCAATCCAGCCTCGATGGCGGCGGCGTTCGCAACGCTCGCAGCTCGCAAACCTGGGCCTGGCGGCAGGCGGATCGCCGCACTTGGGGATATGTTGGAACTCGGCCCGGACGAGCGCGGCTACCATGCCGGCCTCGCAGCCCCTTTGGAACAGGCCGGGATCGATCTGGTGTTCGCGGCCGGCCCCCATATGGCGGCGCTGATGGAGGCGCTTCCGGCGTCGCGCCGGGGCGGGTATGCGGAGAGCGCCGACGCGCTCGCGCCGCTGATCGCGGGCGCTTTGCGTGCGGGAGATATTGTGCTTGTCAAAGGCTCGAACGGTTCGCGCATGAGCCGGGTCGTGGCCGCGCTGCGGGCGCAGCAGGGGGAAATGAATGCTTGAGCTCTTGGGACAATTCGAGGAGAGCTCGCAATTCTTTAATCTCTTCAATTACATCACCTTCAGAACCGGTGGCGCGATGTTCACCGCCATGGTCATCGCTTTCGCCATTGGCGGGCCCTTTATCCGCTGGCTGCGGAAGAAGCAGGGCAAAGGCCAACCGATCCGCGCCGACGGCCCCGAGAGCCATTTGCTCACAAAAAAAGGCACCCCTACCATGGGGGGGCTGATCATCCTCATCAGCCTCGGCGTGGCGGTATTGCTGTGGTCGAAGCTCAGCAATCCCTATGTCTGGGCGGTCCTGCTGGTCACGATCGGCTTCGGCGCGATCGGTTTCGTCGACGATTTCGCCAAGGTGACCAAGCAGCACCATGGCGGGCTGTCAGCGCGACTTCGGCTTGGCTTTGAATTTCTGATCGCGCTGCTTGCCGCGCTGATCATGTTGGCGGCGCAATGGATCGCCACTACACCCGATCAGGTCCACGATATTCCAGGATTTTTCCGCGCGCTAATGGCCGCCAAGGCGCTGACCGCGGTTGCGCTGCCCTTCCTCAGCGGCTGGGGCATCCAGCTGCTCGCCTTCTACCTGATTTTCATGATGATCGTGATCGTCGGCTTCGGCAACGCGGTGAACCTCACCGATGGCCTCGACGGCCTGGCTATCGTTCCGGTGATGATAGCGGGGGGCACCTTCGGGGTGATCTCATACCTCGTGGGCCGCGCCGATTATTCCGACTATCTGGGCGTGCAATATGTGCCCGGCGTGGGTGAATTGGCGACGATCCTGGGCGCGCTCCTGGGTGCGTCGCTCGGGTTCCTTTGGTACAACGCGCCGCCCGCGCGCGTGTTCATGGGAGACACTGGATCGTTGGCGCTGGGCGGCTTGCTGGGCGCGGTGGCGGTGGCGGCGCGGCACGAATTGGTGCTGGCGATTGTCGGCGGTCTATTCGTGCTCGAAACTTTGTCGGTGATGGTGCAGGTGGCGGTGTTCAAGCGCACCGGCAAACGCGTGTTCTTAATGGCGCCGATTCACCACCATTTCGAAAAACTCGGCTGGCAGGAGCCCACTATCGTGATCCGCTTCTGGATCATTTCGGTTATTTTCGCGATGGCCGGTCTCGCGACATTGAAGTTGCGTTAACGGCGCGAAGCAGCGCACATCGGGCGCTCACTGGAGGGCGTGCGTGTTTGTAAGATGCGGCAGTCGGCAGTCTGCAATCGGCACTCGGCTTGACGTCGGCGCCGTAGGTTGCCGATTGCCGACTGCAGACTGCCGAGTTGTACGATGATCCCGATCACCGAATACAAGGGCCGCGACGTCGCGGTTTTTGGCTTGGCGCGTACCGGGCTCGCGGCCGCGCGGGCGTTGAGCGCCGGCGGCGCGCGCGTGCACGCGTGGGACGACCATGACGGCACGCGCGCGAAAGCCGCCGCCGAAGGCGTGCCGGTCTCCGACATCAACGCGCAGGACTGGCGCGTGTTCGCAGCTCTGGTGCTGTCGCCGGGCGTGCCGCTGACCTTTCCCGAACCGCACCGCGTGGTGACGCTCGCCGACGCCGTAGGCGTGCCGGTGCTCGGCGATATTGAGTTGTTCGCGCGCGCCGTGAATGCGCTCCCCGCATCGCAGCGGCCGAAGATTATTGGCGTTACAGGAACCAACGGCAAGTCGACCACATCCGCGCTGATCGCCCATATCCTACGCGAGGCGGGCAAGGACGTGCGTCTCGGCGGCAATATTGGCGAAGCGGTGCTCGATCTCGCGCCGTTGCACCCGGGCGCCTATTATGTGCTGGAGCTGTCCTCGTTTCAGCTCGATCTCACTTATTCGCTGCGGCTCGATGTTGCGGTGTGGCTCAACACCACGCCTGACCACATCGACCGCCACGGCGACATCGCCCATTACGCCGCCGCCAAACGTCGCGTTTTCGCCAATCAGGGCGCCGGCGATTGGGCGGTGGTGGGCGTCGACGACATCCATGGCGCGGCGGCATGCACGGAACTCACGCGCGCGAGCGCCCAGCATGTGGCCCCGATCTCCTCGGGGCAAGTGCTCGGGCGGGGCGTGTCGGCGCTGGGTGAACATTTGATCGACGCGCTGCACGGGCGCTCGGAAAATGTGGCCGATCTCACCCAGGCGCCCGCGCTCGCAGGGCGCCACAATGCGCAGAACGCGGCGGCGGCTTACGCAGCCACGCGCGCGCTTGGCGTCGATCCGCGCACGATCGCTCAGGCGTTCAAGACATTCGCCGGTTTGCCGCACAGGCTGGAGCGCGCTGGAACCATCGCCGGCGTGCGTTTTATCAACGATTCAAAGGCGACCAACGCCAACGCCGCCGCCCAAGCGCTTGCGGTTTATCCGCGCGTTTATTGGATCGCTGGCGGCGTGCCGAAGGATGGCGGCATCGCCGAACTCGCGCCTTTCTTCCCGCGCATGGCGCGCGCCTATCTCATCGGTCAAGCTGCTGGCGAATTTGCCGATGTCCTGCGCAGCAAGGTGAACGTGGTGATGGCCGGGCATTTGGAAGCGGCGGTGAAACAGGCGTACGCGGATGCGCGGGCGTCGGGCGAGCCGCACCCGGTGGTGCTGTTTTCGCCGGCGTGCGCGTCTTACGATCAGTTCCGCAGCTACGAGGATCGCGGCGATCAGTTCAAAGCGCTGGTGGCGACGTTGAGCGAACCGCTGCGCGCGCGCCCCATGGGCGGCGCACAATGAGCGCATGGGCCGATTCAGTTCGCGGCGCGTTCGGCCGCGCGCGCACCTACGATCGCCCTCTCTTGATCATAGCGGCAATTCTGTTCGCGCTCGGAATCTTGTTCTCGATGGCGGCAAGCCCGGCTGCGACGGCGCGCATCCGTATCGAAGAAGCGTTCTACTTCGCCGCTCGCCAAGCGGCTTATGCGGGGCTCGGCGTCGTTGTCATGCTCGCGGCAGCTTCCCTTGATGCGCGCGCCTTGCGCCGTGCTGGAACGATCATCGCGCTTGTGGCGCTGCCGCTCTGTGCTCTCGCGGCTTGGCTGGGGCCGGAGGTGAAGGGTGCGCAGCGTTGGTTTGATTTTGGCCTGGTGTCGCTGCAGCCCTCAGAATTGCTGAAGCCGGCGCTGGTGGTGGTGTGGGCCTGGATGCTGAGCGAGAGCATGCGGCGCGAGGGCTTTCCCGGGCGCGCGGTTTCGTTGGCGTTGTACGCTTTGGCTGCCGCCGCGCTACTGGCGCAACCCGACATCGGCCAAACCGCGCTGCTCGCTATCGTGCTCGGGCCGATGCTGATCTTGTCTGGCCTCTCGTTGTGGTGGGCCATGGGCGGCCTGGCGGCGGGCGGGCTCGCGGCTTGGGGAATCTACTATTTCTACCCGCACGCGCGCGAGCGTTGGGATGCCTTTGTCGGTTCGGCGGGCGAGCAGGGTTACCAAGTTGGCCGCGCCTTGGATGCGATCGCCGCCGGAGGAGTGTTTGGCCGCGGCCCCGGCGAGGGCGTGGTCAAACGCGCGCTGCCCGATGCACATGCCGACTTTGTGTTTGCGGTGGCGGCCGAAGAGTTTGGGCTCCTGGCCTCGTTCGGCTTGATCGCCGTATTCGGCGCGCTTGCGTTTCGCGGGTTTTCCCGCGCGAGTCGGCTCAGCGACCCGTTCGAGCAGCTGGCTGCGGCGGGGCTTGTGACGCTTCTGGTGGCGCAGGCGGCGATCCACATGGCGGTCAATCTCGCGCTCTTGCCTGCGAAAGGAATGACGCTGCCGTTCATCTCTTTCGGCGGCTCGTCGATGATCGGCTCGGCGCTCGCGTTCGGATTCTGCTTGTCCTTGCTGCGCAACCGGCCGGGAGCGTTTCTCTTCACCGGCAGGGCGTACGCATGAGCAAACCTTTCATCGTCATCGCCGCCGGCGGCACGGGCGGGCACATGTTCCCCGCCGCCGCGTTCGCCGAAGAGATGCGCCAGCGCGGGTGGCGGGTGGTGCTGATGACCGACGCGCGCGGGCGCCGTTACGCGGAGAACTTCCCCGCCGAGCGCGTTGAAGATGTCGCGGCCGCTTCGCCGAGTCTGAACCCGCTCAAGGCAATTCCTGCCGCCCTGAAGATTTGGCGCGGCATCAATGAAGCCAAGCGACGCTTTGCCGAGTTAAGACCGGCGCTCGTCGCCGGCTTCGGCGGCTATCCGTCGTTTCCCGCGCTCATGGCCGCGCGCGCACACAAGACGCCCATTATCATCCACGAACAAAACTCGGTGCTCGGGCGTGTGAACCGTTCGATGGCGACAAGCGCTGCGATCGTGGCCTGCGGCTTCGAGCAATTGGACCGGCTGCCGGCTCAGGCGCAGGACCGCAAGCGCGTGGTCGGCAATCCCGTGCGTCAGCCGATCCTCGACGTGCGTGCGAGGCCCTACCCGGAAGCCCCGGCCGGTGGGCGGCTCAATCTTTTGATCATCGGCGGCAGCCAGGGCGCGCGCATTTTCGGCGAAGTGATTCCCGCCGCCATCGCATTGCTTCCGGCCGACCTGCGCGCGCGGCTCGATGTCGTACATCAAGTGCGCGAGGAGCAGCTCGAAGCTGCGCGCAGCGTCTACGTCGCGGCTGGCGTCAATGCCGAAGTCGCGCCGTTCTTCACCGACATGGGTGCGTTGCTGGGCGCGGCGCATTTGGTGATCGCGCGCGCGGGCGCTTCTTCGGTGACAGAACTGCAGGTGGCGGGACGCCCGGCGATCCTCATTCCCTTCGCCGCCGCCGCCGACGATCACCAGAGCGGCAACGCCGCAAGTCTCGCTTCGGTCGGCGCGGCCGACGTGATCGCCGAAGCTGCTTTCGCGCCGACGGCGTTGGCGGACTTGCTCGCCAAGCGCCTCTCGGACACCCATGGATTGTCCGTTCGCGCGGCCGCCGCCCGCGCTAGCGCCAAGCCGGATGCAGCGAAGAAGCTGGCGGACCTGGCAGAGTGGGCGGCGGGTTAGCGATCGTTCATCGGAATAGCGCCAATCGAGCCAGAGGTAGGCAGCGGTTGGCATAGGCCTGCGGAAGTTGACCGCTCCAGCCTCGAAACGCGCGGTTCGCGATCGAAACCGCGATGCGCGCTCGCACTGGGAAGTTAGAGCCCCTACATGAGGGGCTCGATTCAATAGGAGCCCCCCAAATGATCAAAGCCGGCGACCGCCTTCCCGATGTCCAATTCAGCATTCCAGGCCCCGAAGGGACCACCCAGGCGCGCACAGCCGAGGTGTTCGCCGGCAAAACAGTGGCGTTGTTCGCGGTGCCGGGCGCATTCACCCCCACCTGTTCGGCCAAGCATCTGCCTAGCTTCAAGGAGAAAGCAGGGGACCTGCGCGCCAAGGGCGTCGATACGATCGCCTGCACCTCGGTCAATGACCTATTTGTGATGAAGGCTTGGGCCAAGGATCAGGGCGTGGAGAGCGATATCGTCATGCTGGCCGACGGCTCGGGCGAGTTCGCCAAGGCGATCGGCCTCGATGCGGATTTCTCCAAGTTCGGGATGGGGCTGCGTTCGAAGCGCTATTCAATGATCGTCAAGGACGGCGTGGTAGACCAACTGAACGTTGAGGAACCTGGTGAATACAAGGTTTCCAGCGCAGAGCACATGCTTGGGCAATTGTAGAGTTTGGATTAGTAATTCGTACAACATTATCCGTCATCCCAGATGCGCGAAGCGTGAGCTGGGATGGCGGTTCTTTCCCATTTATTGACGCCCACATTCGCCCGCGGAGAACAGAATGTTCGGTTTGAGCGAAGTCGCCATCATCTTTGCGATCATGGCCCTGGTGTTGGCGTTCACCGCCATCAAGGTGGTGGCGCAAGGTCAGCAATGGACGGTCGAGCGTTTCGGCCGTTATGTCCGCACGCTAAAGCCGGGCATTTCGTTTCTCATTCCTTTCGTAGATCGCATCGGCCGGCGGCTATCGATGATGGAGACGGTGCTCGACGTCCCGCGCCAGGACGTTATCACTAAGGACAACGCAGTCGTATCCGTTGATGCGGTCGTGTTTATCCAAGTGATCGATGCCGCCAAAGCCGCCTACGAGGTGCAAAACCTCAATCATGCCATCCTTAATCTCTGCGTCACCAATGCGCGGACTGTGGTCGGCTCGATGGATCTTGACGAAGTGCTCTCCCAGCGCGACGCGATCAACGCCCGGCTGCTCGCCGTGATCGACGCGGCCACCAACACCTGGGGCACCAAAGTGTTGCGCATCGAGATCAAGGATCTCACACCTCCCGCCGACCTAACCCAAGCGATGGCCCGCCAAATGAAGGCCGAGCGCGAACGCCGTGCGCAAATTCTCGAAGCCGAGGGCGACAAAGCCGCCGCCGTGCTGCGCGCGGAAGGCGCCAAGCAGGCTGCGATCCTGGAGGCCGAGGGCCGCAAGGAAGCAGCTTTTCGCGACGCTGAAGCGCGCGAACGCTCCGCCGACGCCGAGGCCAAAGCCACCGAGGCAGTGTCCGCAGCGATTTCCAAAGGCGACGTCAACGCCATCCGCTATTTCCTGGGTCTGAAGTACGTCGAGGCGTTCGGGCAACTCGCCAATTCCAACCAGCAACGCACCGTGATCGTGCCGGCCGACCTCTCTGGGCTTGCCGGCCTGGTCGAAGGCCTGCGCGCGCTCAATGCGCAGGGCGAAGCCGCCGTGCCGGTCCCGCCGCGCTGACCTGGGCTGGAACACCCCCGCCGCAATCGCTACATAAAGAGCCATGATCGAAGCGCTCATGCAGCTCCTATCCCAATTGGCGCCCCAACATTGGTTGATCCTTGGCCTTGCCCTGCTGATCGCCGAGATGGCGAGCGGGACCACTTATCTGCTGTGGCCGGCGGTGGCGGCGTTTCTCACCGCTTTGCTCGCTTGGGCGTTCCCGATGGATTGGGGCGTTGAGCTTGGCGTGTTCGCGGCCCTGGTGATCGGGCTCACCGCGTTCGGGCGCCCGCTGGTGCAACGCTGGCGCGGCGAAGGCGAAGCCAACGGCCTCAATGAACGCGGCGCAGGGCTTATAGGCGTTCGTGCGGTGCTAACTGAGTTTGCCGACGGCATCGGCGCGGTGAAGATAGGCGACACCGTGTGGCGCGCTTCGAGTGGTGAGAATCTCGCGGCCGGCGACAGCGTAGAGATCGCTGGCATTGACGGAACCACGCTCAGGGTTACGCGCGCGGATTAGGCCGTGTGCGCAAATTACCCGTTCGTGGAAAACACTTGGCGGCGTTGCGCAGACGGCGCGATGGATCGTCAGTCGTGCCCCAGAGCGCTCCGTATTTGCGGGGGGCATTCATCCTCCAGCGCCTCGCATAAGCCTGAATAGATCAAGGACTGGACGCGCGGTGTTATTCCCGACATGACCGTGTTGGTTTCTTCTGCAAAGATTTGCGCCAACATTAATTCTTCGCGCTCAAACGCTTGCCCGGCCGGTGTTAGCGCGAAGGCGTTGACGGCGCCATCGGCGCCGCGCCTCCAATCGCCAAACGGTTGATGGGCGTTCGCGCTCTCGCCACCGACCCTGCGCTCAACCATCCCCAGCAACATTGATCGCATTTCAGGGGTTCGCATAAAAACAGCGATCTGGGCAAGCTCATCGGCGGTCAAACGTGCCGTTACACGTGGCGCCGCCCGCTCCGCGACATCCCCGAACACGTCGGTTATCAGCGTGTTCATAAGCTCAGGCATCGTGTCCAAGTGCGCCAGCCATCTTGCTTGGTGAGCTGGGGTGACTGAGTTGAACAGAGGAGAGTTTAGCACAGATGCTCGGAGCGCTGGCATTCTTTGCGTCGCCATGCTGTCCGATGCTGCGGCGACCACGCCACTTTCGAACAATAGCGCCTGAAGCAGGTCTCCAGCAGCGGCGATGTGTTCCCGCGAGGGCGCGGAAGCGGGCGTAGCGGGCGCCTCCTGCGCATAAGCGGTGGTCATGGGTGCAAAAGCCAGAATTGCTGCGAGCATTGCGTATCTAGCAAACATGTGCGGTTCCCAGTGGGCGTTATGCTACGTTAGCCTAACCGGAAGTCGAGGCGACTGCCAACAGCGCTCCGCGGGTTAGCGACGCCACTCCACCCATGCGCCGTTCTCGTCATACTCCGCGCCCAACAGAGCCGCGATCGCGGGCGCGACCTGTTCCGGCGTCGGCAGCGTCGCAGGATCTTCGCCCGGATACGCTTTGGCGCGCATGGCGGTGCGTGTTGGGCCTGGATTGAACAGGTTCGCGCGTATCGGCGTGACGGCGCACTCAGCAGCGTAGCTTGTCACCAGCGCGTCCAGGGCCGCCTTGCTGGCGGCATACGCGCCCCAATAGGCTTTCGGGTTGCGTGCAGCGCCGGAAGTGACAAAGACAGCGCGCCCGGAATCTGAGGCGCGCAGCAAGGGATGCATGGCGCGGATCAGCCGCCAATTGGCGGTGAAGTTCACTGCCGTTGCTTCCTCCATTAGGGCAGGGCTCGCCTGATGCGCGGGCGTCAGCGCCCCAAGAACGCCGGCGCACGCAGCGAGGCCGTCAAGCTTGCCGAAGCGCTCGTACAGCGCTCCGCCAAGGCGATCGATGCCGTCAAGATCGCGCAAATCGAGCGGAACCAAGGTGGCCTCGCCGCCCAGCGCCTTGATCTCGTCGTCCAGCTTTTCCAGTGCTTTCTGCGCGCGCGCGGTCGCCACAACCCGCCAACCCTGGCGCGCCAGTTCAAGCGCAACGGCGCGGCCGATGCCGCGTGAGGCGCCGGTGATGAGGGCGATGCGTTGCGTAGAATTTGTCATGCGGCTCTTGCCAACCAGATCGGGCTAATCATTCCGCCGCGTGTTCGGCCAGCAGCGAGAGTTGAAAGTCCTTGGCGGCTTTGTCCGATGAATGATCGGTGAGCCGGGTTGGATATTCGCCGGTGAAGGCGTGGTCGGTGAATTGGGGCGACGCGTTGTTGCGGGCGCCCTCGCCCATCGCCCAATACAAGCCGTCGATCGAAAGAAAGCCCAGGGTATCGACTTCCAAACTCTTGCGCATCTCCGAGAGTGTCATTTGCGCGGCCATAAGCTGGTCGAGCGTAGGCATATCGATGCCGTAGAAATCGGGATGCTTGATCGGTGGCGACGCGCTGCGGAAATGGACTTCCTTAGCGCCAGCCTCGCGCACCATCTGCACGATCTTGCGCGACGTGGTGCCGCGCACGATCGAATCGTCCACCAGCACCACGCGTTTGCCCTTCAGCACCTCGCGATTGGCGGAGTGCTTCAGGCGCACGCCCAGCGCGCGGATTTCCTGCTTCGGCTGAATGAAGGTGCGCCCGACATAATGGTTGCGAATGATGCCGAGTTCATAGGGGATGCGGCTCTCGGCGGCGAACCCCATCGCGGCTGGAACGCCGGAATCGGGCACCGGCACGATGACATCGGCCTCGACCCCGGTTTCTTGCGCCAAGCGCACGCCCATGCGCTTGCGGAGTTCATACACTGAGCGGCCGTCAACGATGGAATCCGGGCGCGCGAAATAGACGAACTCGAAGATGCACGGCCGCGCTGCCCGCTTCGGGAACGGGAAATGGCTGGCGATTTCTGCACGTCCGTCGGCGCCGCGCGAAATGACCACCACCTCGCCTGGTTCGACCGCGCGAACAAATTTGGCGCCGATCATATCGAGTGCGCAGGTTTCGGACGCCAGTATCGGCGCGCCTGCGCGCTCGCCCAGCACGAGTGGACGAATGCCGACCGGATCGCGCGCACCGATCAGCTTTGACTTGGTGAGGCAGACAAGGGCGTAGGCGCCTTCGATCTGGCGCAGCGCCTCAATGAAGCGATCCACCACTTTCGCGCGCCGCGATCGCGCGATCAGGTGCAGAATGCACTCAGTGTCTGAAGTGGACTGAAATATCGCGCCATCCTCTACCAGGCGTTCACGCAGGTCCCGGGCGTTGGTAAGATTGCCATTGTGGGCAATGGCGAAACCGCCAAGCGCGAGGTCGGCAAACAAGGGCTGAGTGTTGCGAAGGATTGTTCCACCCTGGGTGGCGTAGCGTGTGTGGCCAATTGCGGCGCTGCCAGGCAATCGCCTCGGAACGTCGGCGCCGGAGAAATGCTCGCCCACCAAGCCGAGATGGCGTTCGTGATGAAAGCGGCCGTCGAAGCTGACGATGCCGCAGCCTTCCTGCCCCCGGTGTTGAAGTCCATGCAGGCCGAGCGCTGTCAGCACTGACGCATCTTCGATACCGAAGACGCCGAAAACGCCGCACTCCTCGCGGGGCTTATCGTCGTGTTCCCACCTGTCGGCAATCTCTGCCGGCGCCGCGGGCGCCTTCTCGGTTTGGAGTAGGGATCGCTCCGCGGTCATCGAGCCTCAATTTTGTTTCGCCGACGGGTTCTCCGGCGCCGGGGTCCCGGATGCTGGCGGAATCGGCGCCGACTCGCCGCGCTGCTTTTCATACGCGTCCGTGATGCGCGAGCCAATGTCGGGGAGAATTGCGCCGAGCGCCGATGCGGTGCCGCCATAGATGAAATAGGTGCGCGCGCAGAAAATCGGCGCCCGCAACTCGTCGAAGGCCGCCTGGCAGGCGGCGGGGGCGGCGGGGGGCGGCATATGTTCCTTGGGTTCCTGCCGCTGCAGCAACAACACCGGAAGCGCAACGACCAGCACGCCTCGGAGAATTCCAAAGGCGAGCCCCGCGGCACGGTCGAAGCTGCCGATCTCGGTCGATTGGTGGGCGGTCTTGGCGATGGTGGACGTCACCAGCGTTATGGCGATGAAAACGACCAGGAAGATCAGCAGGCCCGCCGCCAAGGGCGCTAGCACGCTGGAGAGTGGCGTGTATTGCTCGACAAACGGGCTGAGCACGCGCGCAAACGCGATGGCGGCGATCCCGGCGGCGATAAAAGCGATTACCGAGAATACCTCTCGGATCAGGCCCCGTGCGAAGGCCATCACCCCTGAGAGCCCTAAAATCGCGAGAGCGGCGAAGTCGAACCAGGTAAATCCGAGATCCATCAGCGTTCTCCCCTAGGCGCCGGGCGTCCCCATTGCGACATTCGGCGACGCCATGGATAAACGCCCGGGCGCGGGAAGGAAAGGGCAGGGCCTGCGTTAGCGGGCTGGCGCCGCCTTCTTTGTCGGCTTGGGCGGCTTGCACTTGGGGCAGGCGCAAATGCCTTTCAGGTATTCGTCGAAATAGTTCTTGCCGTAATTGTAGCTCAATTCCTCGCCCGGCTTGATCCGGCGCCGCGCATGGATGAACACGCGGCCCTTGTAAATGTTGGGCTCGCAATTGGGGCGGCAGGAATGGTTGATATAGCGGGCCGTGTTCCAGCGCGGGGCGCCGTCGATGGTCTTGCGGGCGCTGATCTCGAAGAGATATTTCGACCGGCTCTTGGTTTCCTCTTCGGCCGAGATCTGGCGCCCGACATATTCGATGACGCAGGCCCCCTTCGCGATCTCGCTTTCAGCAAAAAGGCCGAGCCCGGTAGGGGAACGGCCGACCCTCAAGGTAAAGTCGCCGGGCTTATAGCTCATTCTGGGCATGATCGATCCGAGTTGCGGGAGGCGGGCTTTGAGCAAGAAGCGCGCCGGTCTGGCAAGGGGGCGCCTGCGTGAAGGGTTGCGCCCACTCGTCGCGGGCCATCCGCGGCCAGGGTTGGCTGGGGTGCTAGGATTCGAACCTAGGAATGGCGGTACCAAAAACCGCTGCCTTACCGCTTGGCGACACCCCAAAACCGGCGAAGCGCGCTACCTAAGGGAGTGCGAGCCCGGATGCAATGGCGGCCTGTCGGTCGGGCCGGCGTCCATTGCAAACAACGCTCCCGCCCTCTATAAGCCCGCCCCTTCGGAGTATAGCTCAGCCTGGTAGAGCACCACGTTCGGGACGTGGGGGTCGTAAGTTCGAATCTTGCTACTCCGACCATGATCTAGTGGGGCAGAGCTTCTTTCGGTGGATGCTTGCACACTGAACTGTTGGGCAACGCCCCACATTTTTAATAAAGCGCAAGTCAACGCAGGCGGCGGGTCGCAAACCAGCCGAGCGGCGAAACCATCGCGGCGAGGGTGAATGCGGAAATCAATCCTCCTGGCGCGGCTCTATCTCAGTTTCCCTGAGCCCGCCGGAATCGCCCCTACAGAAAACGGGGTGGAAAGTCTAAGCAGAATGCCCCCAAAAGTTCCCCTTGTGTTCCGGAACAAACGTGGTACAAAGGATTCGCGGCGCTTGGTCTGGCGAGGGTGCTGGACTCAGGGTCTAAGGAGCGGGAGACGATGGCCAATCTAAAGCTTGTTGAGAAAGATATGGAAACGGACAAGCAGAAGGCGTTGGCTGCGGCGCTGACCCAGATCGACCGCGCCTTCGGCAAAGGCTCGGTGATGCGGCTGGGCGAAAAGCCGGTGGTGGAGATCGAGTCGATCTCCACCGGTTCGCTGAGTTTGGATATCGCGCTCGGGATCGGCGGGCTGCCCAAGGGGCGCATCATCGAAATTTACGGTCCGGAAAGTTCGGGCAAGACCACCTTGGCGCTGCATGTCATCGCCGAGGCGCAAAAGAGTGGCGGGGTGTGCGCGTTCGTCGATGCCGAACATGCGCTCGACCCGATCTATGCGAGAAAACTCGGCGTCGATCTGGACGATCTCCTGGTGTCGCAGCCCGACACCGGCGAGCAGGCGCTCGAAATCACCGACACCTTGGTACGCTCCGGTGCAGTGGACGTGCTGGTGATCGACTCGGTCGCGGCGCTGACCCCCCGTGCGGAAATTGAAGGCGAAATGGGCGATAGCCTGCCCGGGCTGCAGGCGCGGCTGATGAGCCAGGCGCTGCGCAAGCTCACAGCTTCGATTTCGAAGTCGAACACTTTGGTGATTTTTATAAACCAAATCCGGATGAAGATCGGGGTGATGTACGGCAACCCGGAAACGACGACCGGCGGCAACGCGCTGAAATTCTATGCTTCCGTGCGTCTCGACATTCGTCGCACCGGCCAGATCAAGGAACGTGATGAAATTGTGGGTTCCGAGACGCGTGTGAAGGTGGTGAAGAACAAGGTGGCGCCGCCGTTCAAGCAGGTGCAGTTCG
>CADEEA010000024.1 GCA_902826245.1 uncultured Alphaproteobacteria bacterium
GCCATGTCCGCTGCGTAAACCAGGCATTCCAGCGCGTGAATCGCCGGGAAAGGCAGCTTGCGAAGCGTCAACGCCAGGGCCCCGGGCCCAGCGCCAAGCGGCCCCATGGCGATTAGGGCTATCGCGACCGCAACACCCAACCCTGGCCCAACCCGTCGCGGCGACGTACGCTTGCCTTCCATGCTTTGCCTCCAAGCTCGATCTGCTATGGCCATGGCGCCATGAGCGATCCTCTGCAGCCGCGCTTACGCGAATCCGCGGAACCTCTTCGCGAAACGCTGGCGCCTACGATTGGCGCTTCGCCAATGACGGACCCGCGTGACTGGCGCACCTGGGCCAGAAACCTCTCGATCTGTGCGGCGGCGGGCGCTTTCCTGGCGCTGATCGGCGCGATGCAGACCGATGAAATGCCGCTTGCCTCCCGCCTGCTCTATTGGGTTCCGCTGATGATGGCCGGCGCACCGCTTGGGCACGTCGCCAGTGCACTGGTGATGCGGGTCCCACGCGCGGCTGCGAGTCGCTGGGTGTTTGGCGCGCTGCTTTCGCTTGCCATAGCTGCGCCTATCACGTTCGTGGTCTGGGCCTATTCCAGCGCCTTCTTCGCCGCCGCGATCCGCCTCCCCGACCTCCCCGCCCTATTCTTCAGCGCTCTGGTTATTTCGGCGCCGATGAGCGCCATCATGATCGCCGTGAACCTGCCGGGGCGGGTGACGCACGCCGCGCCGGAGCAGAATGCAGTCAGGGCGCGCTTCCTTGAACGCCTACCGCCCAAGCTTCTGGGGGCGGTGCTTTATGCGGTGTCGGCCGAGGACCATTATCTGCGCTTGCACACATCGAAGGGCAGCGACCTCATTCTAATGCGTCTCGCCGATGCAATCGGAGAACTGGAGGGTCTCGAAGGCGCGCAAACGCACCGCTCCTGGTGGGTGGCGCGGGATGCGGTGGAAAACACCCGCCGCGAGGGCGAGCGCGTGGTGCTGGTGCTGAAGGGCGGAACCGAGGCGCCAGTAAGCCGGCCAAACCTAAGACCTTTGCGGGCAGCGGGCTGGTTTTAGCGCGCTTTCCACTCAGCGCGCGCAATTTCCCAAACCTCGTGCGGCATGCCGGCGTGATACGTAGTCTCGCGCACTTTCATGCCAAGCCGCTTCGCCAATGCTTGGGAGCGATCATTTTCGGCGTGAACCAAGCTGACGATGCGTTCGAGGCCGAAGCTCTGAAACACCCAATCGCCGGCGGCGCGCGCCGCCTCCAAGGCATAGCCCTTGCCCCAGTGTGAGCGCGCAAGTCCCCAACCGAGTTCAAACCCTAGCCAGCATTCCGGCTGCCAGGCGCCGACGCGGCCGACAAATGCCCCGCCTTCCTTCTCTTCGACCGCGAACAAACCATAGCCCCGCAGCGCCCAGTGCCCGACCAGCAAAGCCAGATGCCGCCATGTCGTCGGGCGGTCCAGCGGACGCTGATCGCTGGTCAGAAAGCGCGCTACATCTGCATCGGCCATCATTGCCGCCAGCGCGTCGAGGTCGTCCTCGCGCCAACCGCGCAGGATCAGGCGTTCGGTTTCGAGTCGGGGCGTGGCGCGCGGATCGAACATCGCGCCATCATAGCGGCACGCGCTGGAAGCGCAGCACCTCTTCCTCGACCACATCTCCGCGGCGCAGGCGGATTGTCATCACGACACGGTCAGCGCCCTCGCGGCGAATCTCCAGGCCGTTGAACAAGAGCGCTTCGGGTCCGACCGAGACCGGCTCGAAGGTGTGCCAGCCGTCCTTCTCTTCCCAGCCCACCATATCGGGATTGAAGTGTTTGACGCGCATGCGCACGCCGCCCTCGACGACATCAAGCATCATGAATTCGTAAAATTGCGGCTCGCCGTCGCGCCAATAACGGAAGTGTCCCACCATCTGCCCGCCGATCGGCGGCGCCCAGGTCTCCTCCATTTCCCCGCCGAAGCCGGTGCCTACCCAACGCCCGGCCAGCCAAGCGGCGTCTTCAATTCTCGCCTCGGCGGCCGGCGGCGTGCTTTGGGCGCGCGCTTCCCCCAAAACGCTGAATACTAGTGTCAGCGCCAAGAGCGTCCTGAGCATCACAATCATGGCTCCCTCCCCTCCTCTAGATGACGCCTTGGCCCTAGCGATTTGGACTCAACGCGACGCCGAAAACACCCAATCGCTGTCGGCCGCGAGGTACACGAACGTCGCCCACGCCGCGACATTCTGGCGGAGCGCGGCACGATCGATGGCGTTGAGCGTATCGTCCGGCGTGTGGTGATAGTTGAAATAATCGAGGCCATCCTGACTCAGATCGACGACAGGCACGCCGGCCGCACGAAGCGCGCCGACATCGGCGCCGCCGTCAGCTTCGTTGTTGCCGGGGTTGATCCCGAGCGGCGCCAGAGCGCGTTGAAACGCGCGCGCGTAGGGCATTGCCTGCTCACCGAAGCGGGTATCGAAGCGCCATACCCGCCCTGCGCCGAAATCGCTTTCCAGCGCAACGATGTGGTTTTCACCTGCATGCGCCGCGCCGTAGGCGGCCCCGCCGTGTACGCCATTCTCCTCCGACCCGGCGAGCAGTATGCGGATGGTGCGACGCGGGCGACGCGGCAGCTCACGGATCAGCCGCGCCGCGGCGGAGATGATCGCCACGCCCGCGCCGTCGTCGATCGCGCCCTGCCCCGAATCCCATGAATCCAAATGAGCCGCGAGAAGCACGATTTCATCCGGCCGCTCGCGCCCTCGAATTTCAGCGATCACATTGCCGGAGGGCGCGTTGTCGCGAAGTTCTGCTTCGATGAAGAGCCGCACGCGTGTAGGGCACCGTGCAGCCAGTCGCGCGAGCACATCGGCGTCAGCTGGCGAGATCGCCATCGCCGGCAGCGAGGCGCCGTCCTGCTGGCGCGACGCCCCACCTTGGTGCGCAAAGCGGTGCGGATCGGTTCCCACTGAGCGGATCAGGCAACCCGCCGCGCCCTTTGCCTGCGCAATAGGAGCGCAGCGCCCGCGCTTTCTCACGGCGACGCCGTAGCCAGAGCCGTCTTGCGTCGCGATCATGTGTTCGTCGATGAAAACGATGCGGCCCGCGACCTCCGTGTTCGGCGCGCCTTCGAGTGCCGCCAGATTGGGGAATGCGACGACCTGCGCTTCCAAGCCGCCGGCCGGCGTCGAAGGCGAGCCGCCAAGCGCGACCGCGACCATTGGGCGCGCGACGCCGGGCGCAACGATGAACGCTTCCTCGCGCGTGGCGTCCCAGAAAGGAATTGTGAACGGCTCGATACGGACATTGGAGAAACCGTTCGCGCGCAACATCGCCACCGCCCAATCGCGCGCGCGCGCTTCCGCTTCGGAGGCGGCCAGGCGCGGACCCACTTCGGTCACCAGGCTCTCGACGATCTGGTAGGCGTGGTCGCTCGCCAGCGCCGCGGCCTGCAGGCGAGCGATCGTTCGCTGCTGCGCGGGGCGGATCGGGGCGGTTTGCGGCTCGGCCCGCGTCGGGTTCACCGCTTGTACGAAACCGGGCTGCGCCTGTTGCGCATTCGCCGATGAGGCGAGCGCAAGCGCCGCCAGACCCAGAACCATAATTCTCATGCTTACTCCGCCTTTCCGGTCGCGGCGCAGAGTGCAGGCGCGCCCGCACGATGCAAGCGGGAAGCGATAATCAGGCGAGTCGCTGGCAGCCCGTCTGCTCAGTCGGCCCGGCGCCGGTAGTGCAGAGTCACGGTTTCGGGGGGGCCATCGCCGCGCCGCATGGTCAAAATGTGATCCGACGCTTCAGGGCCGGTGCGGCGTAGGATGAGGCCATCGAAGTGCAGTTCGTCGGGCATCGCGGAGACGAACGCGAACGTGTGCGCCTCGTCCTTTTCTTCCCAACCGGTGAGATCGGGATTGAAGTGTTTGACCCGGTAGCGCAGCCCGCCTTCGTACTCTTCGATCACCAGGAATTCATAAAATTGCGGGACGCCGTCTTGCACCATCCGGAAATGGCCCACCATCTGCGCGCCTGCGGGAGCAGACCAGCTCTCCTCGAGCACACCACCAAAGCCCTCTCCAATCCAATCGCCGGTAAGCCAAGCCGCGTCGGCGATGCGGACCTGGGCCGCCGGGGGCGGAGCGCCCGTGGCCTCCTGAGCTGTGGACGTCGATAGAAAGCCGGCCAGGACGATCCCAATAAGGCCTGCGGCAAGTCTGAACATCGGCGCCTCCTACCGCATCACCACCACTGCAAGGTTGCTCCAGGCAAGCGGGATTCGACGAGCGCCAAAATTCGTGCGCCTAGCGTGCGCGCGCTTTCCACTGCGCCTTCGACTGGCCGTAGATATCGACCATGTGGTCCTGAAACGGCGGCGTGAGCGCCACATTCTCACGCTCGCGCACCGAGCCCAGGCGCTCGGCCAATCTGATCGAGGGCGTGTTGGCTTTGTCGATGCAGTGGATCACGTGACCCCAGCCGAGATGATCGAAGGCCCAATCCATAGCGGCGGTCGCGCCCTCGAGCGCATAGCCTTGCCCCATCGACGCGCGCTTCAGCCCCCAACCGACTTCATCGCCAGGCCAGCCACCCTCTTTGCCGCCCGGACGCCAAGGCCCAAGCCGGCCGATCCACTCCCCGGTGTCGCGCCTCAAAACCGAAAACATGGAATAGCCCAGCAGCGACCAGGCGCCCGTCAGCGTCGCCATCAAACGCCACGCCTGATCGCGCGGCATCAAGCCGCCGATGAAGCGCATGGTCTCCTCCTCCGCGCACATTTCCGCGAAGCCATCGAAGTCCTCGTGCAAAGGCGGGCGCAGAATGAGGCGGGCGGTGGTGAGGGTTGGGCCGATCATGGCGCGAACCTAGGCGGTCACAGGCGCTTCGTCATTCCCCCGCTGCGGCCCATTGAGATCACAAAATGTGATCGCAAACAGCCGCAAAGACATTGCGCCGGATGTGATTACAATGTAGCTATTGACGATGAAAGTCTCTGTCATCCCCATCGGCAATTCGCGCGGCGTTCGGCTGCCAAAGGCCGTGCTTGAGCAATGCAAGTTCACCGATTCCGCCGAGCTCACCGTGGAAGATGGTTGTGTGGTGCTGACGCCGGTTCAAACGCCGCGCGCGGGCTGGGCGGAGGCGTTTGCCGCCTCCCCTGCTGAGAAGCTGAGTGAGGAAGATCACGACTGGCTCGACGCGCCGCTCGATGCCGAAGATTCCTAAACCCACGCCGGCGCCAAAGCGCTTCGAGGTTTATCTCGTGCGTCTCGATCCGGTGCTGGGCGCCGAGATCAGCAAGACGCGGTCGGGCGTGATTATTTCACCAGATGAAGCCAACGACGCGTTGCGCACGGTGATCGTCGCGCCGCTGACCTCGGTGCGGCGCGCCTGGCCGACGCGCGTGCCGGTGCGCGTCGCGCGGATTGCGGGCGATGTGGCGCTCGACCAGATGCGCGCGGTGGACAAGGCGCGGCTGGCGAAACGCGTGGGCGCGCTGAGCGCGGCGGAGGCGGGGGCGGTGCTGGGGCGGTTGGGGGAGATGTTTGGGGAGTGATACTAAAGGCTATCACGCAGCACGCATATCCGCTGGGACCCCTCCAATTTCTCGAAGAACACCGGCTCCGCTGTACCAAGCGAAACGACTCTTCAATTCTGCATTGGGTTCGTGATCGAGCACAAAACCCAGCCAAACGACACTTCCGGCCACCTCAGCCGCAAGCGCGGTTCCTACGCCGGCAAGCCGCTTGACACCCCAGCCGAACCGCCTCGGCGCTGATTGATTCGCGGTTGCTGGAACGAATTTGTCTAACTGAGCGATCACCTTTCGAGTGGCTTCGCCCTCTTCCGCCATCCCGCAGTTGCTGGTGATCCTTACCAAGATGTGCCCTTCACGCGTGACCAGCTGCCCCGTCAGGCCGTAGTGCAGCGCCTGAAAGAGCCTCATGCCAACGTTGTGCACAGCCGTTTGAAATCGCTCCGGGAGCTGAAACGGTTTGCGGTGCACATTCGCGGGATAAGCGTCAATTCCCTCGAACAGAGTGCGACGAAATTCTTCGTCACGCCCAAGAAATGATCTTGTGCGTTTGATCATCGACAGAGCGTGCTTTTCATCAACAGGCTCGTTGAGGTTGAAGGAATTCAAAACCTCCGCAGCTAGGCTTTCGTCAGTTCGCTTTCCGTCATTGCATTCGTGGCAAGCGGGGAAGACGAAGCCGGCGGGCCATGAGCCTACCGGGAAGAACTTTCGGGCGGGATTGTGATCCTCTGTTTCCGCTTTTGCTTGCCCGCAGCAATAGCAGCACAGCGGATGTTCGACCAGAAATTGGCGGCGGCGATTCCCATTTGCCGAGCACTACCCAAACGTCGTTGGGAACTCGTTAACCCACCCCCCGGATCAATCCCTTTGCACGCTTCCGCAAGGCCCTTCACCGCATCCACGCTCTTATCGAACATCGCCCGTTCCGCGCTCGTGAGCTCGCACGTAATGCTGACGCGGCGCATGCCTTCCGCTATGGCGATTTCCACAATGTTGGTCTTTATCGACGAAAGCGGCGATGCGGGGTTCAAGCTCGACAAGGGCGCGAGCCCTATTTTCGTCGCGGCCATGGTGATCTTCGAAACCAGCCAGCACGCGGTCGCCACGCAACAGGCAATCGAAAAAAGTGAAGCAAAGCGCCTGCACAAGCCGGAATTCAAATTCAACAAGTGTAGCAACGACGTACGGGATGCATTCTTTCGCAGCGTTCGAGACTGTCCGTTCTGCGTTCGCGCAGTAGTGGTCAGAAAAGAGCTCATTTACTCCCCGCGGCTTCGGGCCGATAAGCAGAGCTTCTACAATTATTTCGTCAGCTCGATGCTTCGCTACGACAATGATCGCCTCCGCCAAGCCCGCGTGGTTATCGATGGGTCAGGCGATCGTGAATTCCGCAGGAACTTGAACACACAGTTTCGGCGCAAGGTTGGCGACGGGGTCATCGCCGACGTGAGGTTTAAGGATTCCAAGTCAGATTTGCTTGTCCAGCTTGCGGACATGTGCGCCGGCGCAATTGCCCGATCATACCGAAGTGACCGCCCAAACCCTCAGCGTTGGCGGGCGATGCTAAGCCCAAAAATCAACGACGTTTGGGACTTTCGGTGAGAAAAATGCGCCCCCATGCCCTAATCTCGGCGGAACCGAGCACGCACACCATACGGCGACAGTTCGGGTCATGGGGGCGACTTTGCACGGATACACATAGTAGCTATTGGCGTTAACGTCTAGTTAAGATTCGGTTATCGCGGCCAGAATTTTCCGGAAAGTCAAGGGTTAATCTACCCCACTCCCGGATCGATCCCCTTGCACGCCTCCACCAGGCCCTTCACCGCGTCCACGCTCTTATCGAACATTGCCCGCTCCGCGGCGGTAAGCTCGATCTCGATCACCTTCTCCACGCCGTCTTTGCCGATAATGCAGGGCACGCCGACATAAATGTCGTTGAGGCCGTATTCGCCTTTCAGATTCGCTGCGCATGGCAGCAGCCGGCGCTTGTCGCGAAGGTAGGACTTCGCCATCGCCATCGCGCTCTCGGCGGGGGCGTAGAAGGCTGAGCCGGTCTTCAATAGGTTGACGATCTCGGCGCCGCCGTCGCGGGTGCGTTGGACGATCGCGTCGAGCTTTTCTTGCGAGGTCCAGCCCATCTTCACCAGGTCCGGCAGCGGGATGCCGGCGATGGTTGAGTAGCGCGTCAGCGGCACCATGGTGTCGCCGTGGCCGCCGAGCACGAAGGCGGTGACGTCCTCGACGCTGACCTTGAACTCCTCCGCCAGAAACCAGCGGAAGCGCGCGCTATCAAGCACGCCGGCCATGCCGACCACTTTCGCGTGCGGCAGCTTGGAGAATTGCCGGAACGCCCACACCATGGCGTCGAGCGGATTGGTGACGACGATCACGAACGCGTTCGGCGCATGCGTGGCGATGCCCTCGCCAACCGCCTTCATCACTTTGAGATTGATGCTGAGGAGGTCGTCGCGGCTCATGCCGGGCTTGCGCGGCACGCCGGCGGTGACGATGCAGACATCGGCGCCGGCGATATCGGCGTACGAGTTCGCGCCCTTGAGCGCGCTGTCACGACCGAACACGGGGCTCGCTTCGGCGATATCGAGCGCCTTGCCCTGCGGCACGCCCTCGACCACGTCGAACAGCACCACATCGCCCAGCTCCTCGCGCGCGGCGATATGGGCAAGCGTGCCCCCGATCATGCCAGAACCGATAAGGGCGATCTTTGCGCGGGCCATGGGGGGCTCCTATTTTGGGAATCTCCGAAGGCGCGGGGTTTAGACCCGCTCGCGGCCCGGCGCAACGCGCCCTACCGCTTCACCACCATCAGCAGCCCATCGCCGATACCCACCATCGCCGCATGCACGCGCGCGTCCGCCCTGGCTTTCAACGCCAGCGTACGCAGCGCGACCGTGTCCGGAGTCTGATTGCTTGGATCCGCTACCGCCCCGGACCAGAGCACATTATCGAACAGCATGGCCCCGCCGGGGCGGAGCAGTTGCAGCCCGCGTTCATAATAAGCGTCGTACCCGGTCTTGTCGGCATCGATGAAGCCGAGATCGTAGCTGCCTTCCTCCCCGGCGGCGAGGCGCGCGTCGAGCGTTTCCGTCGCAGGCGCGACCACGAGCTCGATCGCGTCGACGACGCCAGCGTCCCGCCAATAACCCCGCGCTTTCGAAGTCCATTCCTCGGAGATATCGCACGCCAGCAGATGCGCGTTCACGCCGTGCATGTCTTTCAGCGTCAGCGTGACCGCCAGCGAAGAATAGCCCGTGAACACGCCGATCTCGAACGCGCGCTTGGCGACCATCACGCGCGCGATGAGCGCCATAAACGCGCCCTGCTCGGCGCTGATCTGCATGATCGAGACGCCGCCGAGTGCTGCGGTTTCCTCGCGGCAGCGCGCGAGCACGGGATGTTCGGGCGGATTTGCGTTTGCGAGGTAGGCGACGATTTCGGGCGAGAGGTTGAGGGATGTGGACATGGGCGCTCCGGCAGCAAGCAATAGCTCTACGGGCCGCGTGATACTATCGGCGGAAACGCGCTGACCGACCACCCATCCCCGGGACGCCGCGTCAGCGGCGGGCCCGGGGCCCATAAACCCAGACGTTCGTGATCTTGGGCCCCGGAATTCACTTCGCGAATCCGGGGATGGGTGGGTCATAGCTTCAGTGAGCGAGGCGCCTAATTCAACCGCTTCAGCTGCTCCACCAGATCCGTGCGCTCCCAGCCGAAGCCGCCTTCATTGTCGGGCTGGCGGCCGAAATGGCCGTACGCAGCGGTGCGGGCGTAGATCGGCTGATTGAGCCGGAGGTGCTTGCGGATTGCGCGAGGCGTGCAGCCGTCCATCATTTCCTGCAGCGCCTTTTCGAGCTTGGCTGGATCGATCGTGTCGGCGCCGTGCAGGTCGACGTAGAAGCTGGTCGGCACAGCCACACCGATGGCGTAGCTGATCTGGATGGTGCAGCGCTGGGCAAGGCCCGCGGCGACAACGTTTTTCGCCAAGTACCGGCACGCATAGGCGGCCGAGCGATCAACCTTCGTCGGGTCCTTGCCCGAGAATGCGCCGCCTCCATGGGGCGCCGCGCCGCCATAGGTATCGACGATGATTTTGCGGCCTGTGAGGCCGCTATCGCCGTCGGGACCGCCGATCTCGAACTTGCCGGTTGGGTTGATCAGCCATTTGGTTTTCTTCGTCACCAACCCATCGGGAAACACCGAAAGCGCGTAGGGCTTGACCAGCTCTTCCATGCGCTTGGTGCTGTAGTTTGAACCGTTCAGCTTCCTCGTGTGCTGATGGCTGACGACGACGGCGACGACCTCCGCCGGCTTGCCGTTCTCGTAGCGCAGCGTGACCTGGCTTTTCGCGTCCGGCTCCAGTTCAGGCCGTTCGCCGGAATGGCGCACGTCCGCCAGGCGTTTCAGGATGTTGTGGGAGTATTGCAGCGTGGCTGGCATCAGCTCCGGCGTTTCGCTGCAGGCGTGGCCGAACATGATGCCCTGATCGCCGGCGCCTTCGTCCTTCTTCGCGGTGGCGTCCACGCCCTGGGCGATGTGCGCCGACTGGCCGTGCAGGTAGCAGGCGTATTTTGCCTTCTCCCAGTGAAAGCCCTTCTGAGCGTAGCCAATCTCCTTCACCGCCGCGCGCACCTTGGGCTGCAGCGAGGCGATGATCTCTTTGGTGAAAGCCTTGTTTTCGGTCTTCGATTTGCCCGGCCGCCCAGCGCGCACTTCGCCGGCGAGAATGATGCGATTGGTGGTGACCATGGTTTCGCAAGCCACCCGGGCTTCCGGATCGGCCGCGAGGAAAGCGTCAACCGCGACGTCGGAAATTCGATCGGCCACCTTATCGGGATGGCCCTCGGAGACGCTTTCGCTGGTGAAGACGTAAGATGCTCTAGCCACTCGGATTCTCCGACCCCATTGAATTAAGCGGCCCTCTTAGGGATAGCCGGCGGCAGGCGCAACTCAGCCCGGTTTGGTGTCCGCGGTCGCGTCATCTGCCAATGCGCGCACCAGTTCGACCACCCGCCTTCGCACCTTCAGGCTCTCGATTGAAGCAAACAGAGACATCAACTGCACGCCCTCGGGCGTCGCCAACACGTCGCCGGCAAAGTCCCTCGCCTCCTCCGCGACGCCAGCGCGGCCCGCTGTCAAGCCCTCGAAGAAGCGCGAAACCGGCATGTCAAGCGAGGCGGCAATGTCGAACAAGCGGCTGGCGGCAATGCGATTGACGCCCTTCTCGTACTTCTGGACCTGCTGGAAGGTGACGCCCAGCAATTCGGCAAGCCGTTCTTGGCTCATGCTGATTTCGAGGCGGCGCGACCGCACCCGTTGGCCAATCCTTCTATCGACGGCGTTCGCCGCGCGCTCGTCATTCATCGTTTTGGCCCCGGAGCCCTCGCGGCAGGCAAAAATCTGGCCAACCCGACCAGCGCAAGAAGGAGGGCAACAAGGACATTTCCGTAGCGCGCCATAGTCGTTTCAACCAATGCGGGAGGTATCTGCGCCTCAGCGAACATTCCTCGCGCTCGAGTTGAACTAATCTCGCGGCCAAAAGAGTCAACAATTGCCGACACGCCCCCTGAAGCCGCCCGCGCCATCGGCAGCCCCTCTTCAATGGCGCGGTAGCGGGCCATAGCGTAGTGCTGCTGGGGCCCGATGCCGCCCCCGAACCAGGCGTCGTTGGTAAGGCTGATCAGCCAGCCGGGCCGCTCGGCACCGTGGGGCGTCAGTCCCGGAAAAATTGCCTCATAACAAATGAGTATGACCGCCTCCGGGGCGCCAGGCACGACGATGCGGGACGGCGGCGGACCGGGCGTGAAATAGCCGCCTATCTGCTGCAGGGCGGGGATCCCGAGCGAGCGCACAAAGTCCTCGAAGGGCATGATTTCGCTGCCAGGCACCAAGCGGTGCTTGTCATAGATTTGCGGACTGTTCCGGTACTGCCCCTGGGCCCAATATAGCACTGCGGCCGAATTGAAGAACTGGCGTTTTTGCCGGTCGATCCTCGTGAGCCCCACGATCAACGCCCGCTCGCCAAGAGCGCGGCCTATCTCGTCGAGAAAGGCTGGGTTCTCCAGCATGAAGAAATTCACTACTGGGATCGCGCCCTCCGGCCAGATCACGATCGACGCGCGGCTCTCCTCCGGCGATCCGCTGGCGGAGAGATAACGACCCAAGACCCGCCGCTCCTGGTCGGGGAGCTCACGCCACTTGTCAGCTTGGCTCAGACCCGAATCGGCGACACGCACGATCGGCCGGGCGCCGACAGGGTCAGACGGCGCCTCGGCCAGGCGCTGAACACCCCATCCCCACGCCATCCCGAGCGCAAGCGAAGACGCCAACACCGGTGCGAGGCGCCGCCAAAGCGGCGCGCCCGCATCTGCAAGCACCGCAAACGAGGCGCCGAAAAGCAAGGTGAGCAGTGAGACGCCATAAATTCCAACGAGCGACGCCAGTTGCGACACCGGCTCTCCCGGCGCCCAAATGTAACCCGGCAGGAGCCAAGGAAAGCCGCCGAACAGATGCCCGCGCATCCATTCGGCTACGAACATGCTTGCCGCGAACGCCGCGATTCTGCGCATGTCGCGCGTCCACAGCGCCATCGCCAGCACGCACCCCAGGCCCCAATAGATCGCCATCGCCGCGGCCAGCGCTGCTGTCACTGGCACGCCCCAGACAGCCCCCCACGTCTGTGAGTCGACTTCGAAGGCCGACGACACCCAGTGAAGCCCGACGCCGAAATAGCCCAGGCCAAAAAACCAGCCGCTCGAGAATGCGCTCCAAAGCCTGCGCGGGCGCGCGTCGGCTGCGTCCAGCAGCCAGACGAGCGTCACGAGGGAGGCCACGAAAATTGGTGCGGCGAAGAATGGCGCATGGCCCAAGATCGCGAGCGCACCAGCCACAAAAGCGAGCCCGCGACGCCGCCACGGCGTTAGCGCGCCAAACCACGCATGGACGCGTGACAAACGACCCTCTTCCGTATCCTCGCCCACCCGCGACCGCTCCATTGTTGAAATCAACCGTCGCCCAGCGACGTACCGCCGCCAAGCGAACTCTGCAGCCCCGCTTCGCTCGAACGCTTGAGCCGCACGCGCTTTACCCGGCGAGGATCGGCGTCTACGATCTCTACATCGAAGCCCGCAGGGTGATGCAAGATCTCGCCACGCTGCGGCAGCCGGCCGGCCAGCGCCACCGCCATGCCGGCGGCGGTGTCGAATTCGTCCTCGTGGTCAGGCAGTTCCAGGCTCGCGCCTAGAGCGGCCTGCAATTGATCGATGGGCGCGCGCCCATCGGCCTCGTAGGCGCCGCCGCGCTCCTGCACCAGGGCGGAATCGACGTCGTGCTCATCATCAATGGCGCCCACGATCTGCTCGACTAAGTCTTCCATCGACACTAATCCATCGGTGCCGCCGTATTCGTCTACAACAAGCGCCAAGTGGATGCGGCTCGACTGCATGCGCAGGAACAATGTCGCCAGCGTCATCGATGGCGGAACAAACAAGATGTCGCGCTTGATCCGAGCAAGCAGGCGATCGGAGAATTTCGCGCGTGCATTGCCATCGGCCATCGGCGCGAGCAAAGCCATGACATCGCGTACGTGCAGGAACCCCTGCGGATCATCGAGCGTTTCCCCGTAAACCGGCAAGCGAGAGTGCTGACTCTCGGAGAAAGCCTGAGCCGCCTCTCCCAGTGTCGCCGACGCCTCAATCGCTACGATATCAGCGCGCGGACGCATAACATCGGCAACCTTCAGCCGATCGAAATGCGCGGCGCGCAGGATCATGTCCTTCTGCGCCACCTCCATATGCTCGCCATTTTCCGCGCTGGTTCGCAGCGCTTCCTCGACAGCGGCGGCGGAGCCCTGCTTGCCGCGTCCAAACATGCGAGAGAGGCGTTGGACCAATCCCGCGCGCCTACGTGTTTGCTCGGCTTCGTCTGCGGGTTCACTCATTCGCTTTTGGTTGCACTCCTGTATCGGGTCCACGCACAACCCTTGCCATCACGCATAGGGGTCGTCGATTCCCAACGAGATCAGAATGGCGCGTTCGCGCGATTCCATTGATTCGGCGTCGGCCGGATCGATATGATCATAGCCCAATAAGTGCAAAAAGCCGTGCACAACCAGGTGCGCAGCGTGGTGTTCGAAGCGTTTCCCCTGGAATTGCGCTTCAGCGGCAATGGTTTCCGCCGCTAGCGCGATGTCGCCTAGAAACCCCTGGCTGGCTTCCCCGGCTTCCGCGGGGGGAAAGGAGAGCACGTTGGTAGGCCCCTCCTTGCCGCGGAATTGCCCATTCAAGCCGGCGATGGCTGCATCATCTCCCAGCAGCAACGACACCGCGCCGGCCTTCCCTTCCGCGGCAGCCGCGGCGGCGGCGACCTCGGACAACAAGTCTTCGTGCCCGCGCCAGAGAGGACACCCGACAACAATATCCACCTCAAGAACTTCCTCAGTCATGCCCAACCTCGTCGCGATGATAGGCTTCGACGATGTGTGCGACGAGCCGATGACGGACGACATCCTGCGTCGCGAAGCGGATCACCTCTACCCCAGGAACGTGTTCGAGGATCGAAATAGCGTGCGCAAGGCCAGACTGATCGGCGCGCACAAGGTCGATCTGCGAGGGATCGCCCGTGACCACCATGCGCGATCCTTCGCCAAGCCGAGTGAGCACCATTTTCATTTGCAGCACCGTGGCGTTTTGGGCCTCGTCCACGATCACGAACGCGTTCGCCAGCGTGCGCCCACGCATAAAGGCCAGCGGCGCGACTTCGATCTGGCGCCGCTCCCGCCGTGTCTTAAGATCATTCTCGTTTATCTGGCTGCGAAACGCATCCCATATTGGCGCAAGATACGGATCGACTTTCTCGGCTAGATCGCCCGGCAAATAGCCAAGTTTCTCGCCTGCCTCAACCGCGGGCCGGGTCACAATGATGCGGTCAAATCGTTCTTGCTTGAGCGCCTCGACCGCGGCGGCGACGGCAAGGAAGGTCTTGCCTGTGCCTGCAGGCCCGACACCAAAAATGAGATCGAGCGCTTCATCGCGTAACGCCTCGACATAGTGCACCTGCCGCGGCGTACGCAGAGTCAGTCCGCCGAGCTGCGGCAAGGCCATAGGCCCCGGTCTGTCGGATGGCCCCTCCGAGAACGCGATAGCAGCCAGCACTTCGCCTTCGCGCACTCTGCCTTTGCGGCGCGCAAGATCAGCGAGCGCATCGACGATGCGCTGTACGCGTTCGAGATCAGCGCCGCCGTCCGGGCGCGCGCGCACTGTCAGTTGATCGCCCTGCGCGTCCAGCGTGACGCGGTAAGCGGGCGTTCCCCGCGGTGCGCCCGGGTCGCGGAACGCTTCCTGGATATGAGCAAGATGGCGGTGCAGCGGGCCGAAGATCGCTTGCGCCACTCCGGAATCCGACAACGTGATAATCCGAACCAGTTCGCCGTCCTTCTGGAAGCTTGTCACGCAACCTCCAGCGCAGCGGCAGAACCTGCCAGCGAGTTTTGCGACGCGCCAATAATGCGCACCTGGACGATTTCACCCTCGCGGGCGCCGCTCTCGAAATGCACCGCTTGCAGATAAGGCGAGCGGCCGTGCTTTTGCCCGGGCGCGCGTCCTTTCCCAGCGACAAGCACTGGCAGCGTGCGCCCGACTTGCCCCTCGTTGAACCTGCTTTGCTGCTCGCTCAGCACAGACTGCAACCGCGCCAGCCGCTCTCTCTTCATCGCCTCATCGACTTGCCCATGCATGAGCGCAGCCGGCGTGCCCGGCCGCGGCGAATATTTGAAGGAGAACGCCGAGGCAAATCCAACATCGCGCGCCAATTGTTCGCTCGCCTCGAAGTCCTTCTCGCTCTCGCCTGGAAAGCCGACGATGAAGTCGGTCGATAGAGCGATGTCCGGGCGGGCGATGCGCAATCGGGTGACTATGTCACGATAATGGGCGGCGTCGTGCTTACGGTTCATCGCCTTCAGGATGCGATCCGAGCCTGACTGCACCGGCAAATGCAAGAAGGGCATGAGCTTTGGTTCTTCGCCGTGCAACGCGATCAGGTCGCCGGTCATTTCCGCGGGATGCGATGTCATATAACGCAGGCGGGCGATGCCCTCGATCCGCGCCAATTGCTCCAGCAGGTCGGCGAAGCCGACGCCGCCCGCGCCGTGATAGGCGTTGACGTTCTGCCCCAGCAGCGTGATTTCGCGGACGCCGCGCTCTGCGAGCGCCCGCGCCTCGACGAGCACATCGGCGACGGGGCGCGAGAACTCGGCGCCGCGCGTGTAAGGTACAACACAAAAAGTGCAAAACTTGTCGCATCCTTCTTGGATCGACAAAAACGCCGTAACGCCATCGGGCGCGCGGGCCGGCAGCGCATCGAATTTCTCTTGCGCAGAAAAGTCCGCGGCGAGCCGCTCGCCGCGTTTGCGTGCGGCGAGCGCAATCAGCTCGGGCAGCTTGTGGTATGCTTGCGGGCCGACGACCAGATCCACTTCCGGGGCGCGGCGCATGATCTCTTCGCCCTCGGCTTGCGCTACACACCCGGCGATGGCGATGGTCATGCCCTTGCCTTCGCTCGCGCGGCGCTCCTTGTGCGCACGTAGGCGGCCAATTTCGGAATAGACTTTCTCGGTCGCTTTTTCGCGAATATGGCAGGTGTTCAGAATAACAAGGTCGGCATCGTCGGGCTTCCCGGCCACGGCATAACCGAGCGGCGCGAGCACATCACGCATGCGCTCGCTGTCGTAGACATTCATCTGGCAGCCGTAAGTCTCGATGAAGACGTGCTTTGGGACGGCGCGTTCGCTCATGTCAGCGCTTCTTGGTCTTGTCGTCGATCGGCACCCCATATAGCTCCAGCCGGTGGTCCACCAGCCTGTACCCCAATCGCGCGGCGATCTCGTGCTGCAACCGTTCGATTTCGGGGTCGACGAACTCGATCACTTGGCCCGACCTGGTGTCGATGAGATGATCGTGGTGCTGGTTGGGCGTTTCTTCATAACGCGAGCGGCCATCGCGGAAATCGTGGCGCTCGAGTATGCCCGCTTCCTCGAACAGCCTCACCGTACGATAGACAGTGGCGATGGAAATACCGGAATCGATTGCCGCCGCTCGCCGGTGCAGTTCCTCAACGTCGGGATGGTCATGACTCGAAGAGATAACGCGCGCGATGATGCGGCGTTGTTCGGTCATTCGCATGCCGCGTTCGGCGCAGAGTTTTTCAATCCGGTCCATCGTGTCCAATCTGGGCGCGAGGCATACTTTTTCTGCTCCCAACTGTCCACCGCAACAGCATCAAGCCAAAAGGCCACGGCGCATGACAACGGCGTTAACGCGACCCTCTGAGTAATAATTGGGCCGCGAGCCGACCGCGCCAAAGCCGAGCTTTCCATAGAGCCCAAGCGCAGCGACATTATTTTCGGCCACCTCCAAATGAAGGCTCTCGGCGCCCCCGCCCCGCGCAACCTCAATCGCAGCCGCGACCAGCGCGGCGCCAAGCCCCCGCCGACGCGCCGGCGGCCGCACCGCCAACGTCACGATCTCCGCCTCTCCCCCCGCGGCCCAGCCCAACACGAAGCCGTCGCCCGCTGCTTCCGCGAACGCAAAGGCGCCGGGGTTTGACAACAATCCGGCGACCTCCGCCGCGGTCCAGCCCCGCGCGAATGCTTCGGCATGGATCGCGGCCAGTGCCTCTGCGGCCTCGACGCCGACCGCGGCAATCATTGGACTTCGACCGGCAGCGTCACGTGGGGCGCGCGCAGATAGGCGGGATCTGGTTTATAGCGCGCGGGATCCAGCCCGGCGGCGCGACGCGCTAAAGCGCCGGCGTCGATATTGGGGCGCGCGAGGACTACAACGCGACCCGCGGCGGCGCGCGCCAACATGGATTCATGAGCGCCGCGTTCTATGGGCGTTGGGGCAATGATGGCTGCGCCATCCTCATACAGCGCCAAGTACGCCGCGCCTGGGGTTTCGACCAGGGCCGCACGCAAACCCGCTTCACCATCCTGCAACGCCAGCGCTTCCAGCGTTGAAACGCCGATGCACGGTTTCGCCAGCGCCAGAGCCAGCGCACGCGCGAAGGAAAGTCCCACACGCACGCCTGTGAAAGAGCCTGGGCCTGTGGTTGCCGCGATGCGGTCAAGCTGACCGAACTCGGCGCCGGCCGCCTGCATTAGTTCGCGCGCCATCGGCGCCAGACGCTCGGCCTGGCCACGCTGCATGATCTCGCTTTTTGCAGCGAGGACCTTCCCGCCCCGCGCAAGCGCTAAGGAACATGCGTCCAAGCAGGTGTCGATGGCGAGTACGAGCAGCTTTTAGCTCTTCGGCAGCGGCTTTAGGGCTGAAATCGCATCAACCGTGTCTTCGATATCTCGGTTCCAATACCCAATGATCACGTCGCGGTTTAGCTCGATCCAACGGCGCACCAATTCGAAGTCCTGAGTCGAAAGATCGCCCTCGACGATTTCTATTTTTGGGCGAAGAGCGACCGACGCCACAAACTGCGTCGCCTTTGGCCCGGCGGCCACCTTCACTCGCACATCGTGGCGACCCTGCTTTTCCGAGATATAGACCGCGAATGGCAATCCGGTGCGCTTCGGATGCACGTTCGCCATTAGGAAGAAATCCTCGTCAAGGTCACGGGTCGTCACACCAGTATCCATGAATTTCTCTGCTCCCGCAAACGGCCAGCTTCCTCCACAATAGCACGAACACTAGCAGAAACGCGATATCGTTGGACCCGCCTGTGCATTTTCTTTCTTTTTGTCAGATGGGTACACGCGCCTACCAGATGTTGCGGAAGCGCCCGCTTAGATCACCTGCTCCACCGCGTTCACTTCCGGCAAATAATGTTTCAGCATGTTCTCAATGCCCTGCTTCAGCGTCAGCGCTGAAGACGGGCACCCTGCGCAAGCGCCCTTCATGGTGAGCCGGACAATGCCGGTTTCGTGGTCCCACGAGTGAAACGTGATGTCGCCGCCGTCGCGCGCGACGGCTGGGCGCACCCGCGAGTCGATTATGGCTTTCAGCTCCTTTACAATTGCCGCGGCTTCGCCCTCGTAGGCGATCTCGGCTTCTTCGGCCTCGCCGCCCTCAATGAGGGTGGGCGCGCCGGACAAGAAATGGTCCATGATGGCGGCCAGCACATGCGGCTTCAGGTGGGGCCATTCGATCGCATCGCCCTTGGTGATGGTCAGGAAATCGCTGCCCAGGTACACGCGCGTCACGCCTTCGACGGCAAACAAAGCCTGCGCCAGCGGCGAAGTGGCGGCCGCGTCCGCTCCAGCAAACTCGCGTCCGCCGCCACCAAGGACGTCGCGCCCAGGCAAGAACTTCAACGTGCGTGGGTTGGGCGTAGATTCTGTTTGAATGAACATGCGCTTGAGGTGGCGTCTAGCTCTGCCGTGGTCAAGCCTGATCGAACGGCTGCGCCATCGCACGCGCCTCCGCCCTTGTCAGCGATCCAGGCACGACCAGCACCGGCACGGCGCGTCCGCCAAGGCCTGCGCTGCGGCCCAGTTGCGCCACCAGCGGCCCTGGCCCCCGCGGCCCAACCTCCGACGCCAGCACAAGCAGCATGATAGAAGCGTCCTCCTCCAACAGCTTTCGCAGCTCAGGCTTGAGATCCCCTTCGCGCAATATGGGTTCGGCGGTGACGCCGCACTCGGCCCACACTTCGGCGGCAAAGCGCTGGGTAAGAGATTCGGCCGCATCTTGCGCTTGCCGACGCATTTCTTCGGTGATCGAGGCCCATGGCGCGGGGTCAGTCGGCTCAATGACGCGCAGCAAGATAAGTCGTGCGCCCGTACGCTTGGCCAACGCGCCTGCGTAGGTGAGCGCGATGGGAAACTCATCGCTCTCGTCGGCGACAACAAGAATGGCGGAGCGCGGCTCGGTCATGAGCGTATTATGGACCGCCGCATGGTTCAACTTCAATGGCGCGTGGCCGAGTCGACACTCCTCTCACCGCTCCCTCAGCCCAGCCTGCTGCATGCGCCAGACCAAATGATCGAGACGATCCTGGCCGAAAAAGGGCTCATCCTGGAATACGAACAGAGGCACGCCCCAATGCCCCGCGTCCTTCTGAGCAGCCTCGTTAGCGGCAATTTCGGCATCGAGATCCGCGGCGCTCTCACGTACCGTTGCTTCCACCCCGGCTGCGTCGAGTCCCGCGATTTCGAGCGCACCCGCGAGGTGATCGCCCTCGTGCCAATTGTCGATTTCGCCCGACCAAATTGCATGGGCGGCGGTACGGACAAACCCAAACCCCCTGCCCGCCCGCTCCGCCGCCACACCCAAGCGGCTCACGCGCCAGATGTAGGGCTGCGCGGCGGCGACCTCCCCCGCGGCAATATCCATGACCACGGGATCAGGCCGCGGCCATCGATAGGGGATGTTCTGCATCTGCGCGATGCGGAACGTGTCGCGCAGAAGATATGGTGGCCAAAGCGGATTGACGCTCTTGAAGAACCGCGGAATTCGCAGCGCTATCGGCGTTACGATGCGCATCCGCGGAGCGATATCGTAGTGCGCGACCAGCCGCTCGACCAGCGCGGTGGCCAGGTACGAGTAGGGGCTGCGGAAAGAGAAGTAGAAATCGAACGCCAACGTCATGTTCATGCGCCCCAGAATCCGACCCGCTCGCGCACCTCCGCCATGATCGGCGCGGCTATCGCCCGCGCTCGGTCCGCGCCGCTGCTGAGGATCGCGTCCAGCGCTGCCGGGTCGGCGTTCAGTCGGCGCATCTCGGTGGCGATCGGCGCTAGTTTCGCGGCCAATAACTCAGCGAGCGCGGGCTTGAACACGCCGAAGCCTTTGCCGCCGAATTCCAGCAACACATCATCAACGCTGCGCTCGCTCATTGCTGCGTAGATGCCGACGAGGTTTTCCACTTCCGCCCTGCCCGCAAGCCCTTCTTTGGTCTCTGGCAGCGGCAGCGGATCGGTGGTCGCCTTTTTGACCTTATTCATGATCGTGTCGGCATCGTCGGTGAGATTGATGCGAGTCATGTCGGAGGGATCGGACTTCGACATTTTCTTAGTTCCCTCGCGCAGGTTCATGATGCGCGCACCGGGGCCTTGGATCAAAGGCTCGGGCAGCGGGAAGAAGCCGGGGGCCTCGTAATCGTTGTTGAACTTCTGGGCGATGTCGCGGGAGAGCTCCAGGTGCTGCTTCTGGTCTTCGCCAACGGGAACATGCGTGGCTTTGTACAAGAGAATATCCGCCGCCTGCAGCACCGGGTAATCGAACAGCCCCACACTCATGCGCTCGGCGTGCTTGCCGGCTTTGTCCTTGAACTGGGTCATGCGCTCGAGCCAACCCATGCGGGCGATGCAATTGAACACCCACGCCAGCTCCGAATGCTCGCGCACCGCCGATTGCACGAAGATGATCGAGTGAGCGGGGTCGACGCCTGCGGCGATATAGGCGGCCGCCACTTCGCGGGTCTTGGCGGCAAGTTCTTTGGGGTCGGGACCCGCAGTGATCGCGTGCAAATCGACGACGCAATAAATGCACTCGTATTTGCCCTGCAGCGCCACGAATTTCTGCAAGGCGCCGAGATAGTTTCCCAGGTGCAGGCCATTGGTCGGCTGCATGCCGGAGAATACGCGTTGCGGGCCGGCGTAGGGCGGCGGTGGAGCATCGGTCATGAAGCGGTCCCCTATCAGGCGTCTGCGCCGGGCGGCAAGGCGCTTCCCCCGGCCGCGCCTGGCTCCCGCCGCAGCGCGCCGCGCACTTCGCGGAGATTGACCGCGCCAAGAGCGAGCGCCGCGATCGCATAAAGAACGAACGCCGCGACGGCGACCGTAAGAACCGCAATCTCCTTGCGCCACAGCAGGTCAGCCAGCATCGCGTAGTTCGCCGCGCAGAGCCCTGCGAACACGCCCATTATCGCGCAGGCGCCTCCCAAACGCAGCAGCCGCGACCAGGCGCGCGCGCTGATCTTATAGACGCCATCGCTCGCCAAGGTAGCGGCAAGCAGCACGACATTGAGCCATCCCGCGACACTGGTGGCGATCCCCAGTCCGATGACGCCGTCGATCCCAATCTCCGGCAGCGCATAGAACAAGTATGCGCCCAACGCCGTGTTCAGGATCACTGACGCCACCGCATAATACATCGGCCGGCGCGTATCCTGGCGCGCAAAAAATGGCGGAGTTAACACTTTGGCGAGCACGAAGGCTGGCACGCCCCAAGCGAATTGGCGCAACACATCCGCCGTGCGCTGCGCGTCCTCGCTGGTGAAGGCGCCGCGGGTGACCGTTGCGTCGATGATGAAGAATGGCATGATAAAGAACGCGACAGCTGCCGGCACAGTGAACGCCATGGAGAGGCTGATCGCGTCATCCATGGCGGAGGCCGCCGCTTCAGTTTCGTCGGCCGCGTGGTGGCGCGAAAGTCGCGGCACGAGCGCCAACCCGATCGCCACACCGATGAGGCCCAGCGGCAATTGATAGAGCCGGTCTGAATTGTACAGCACCGAGCGGGCGCCCTCGTCCGATCCGGTAAGGAACTGGGAAACCAGCGAGTTGAGCTGGGTGGCGCCCCCGGCAAGCGCGCCGGGTATCGCGAGCCAAAGCACGCGGCGCACCGCAGGGGTCGCCGCCGGAAAGCCAAATCGGAGCCGAATGCCGGAACGCTTGACCCCCCACCAGAGCAACGCCGCCTGAAACACACCGGCGACCGTTACAGAAAAAGCCACCCAGACAGCAGCGGCCTCCGCGTTTGGCGCAAGCACAAGCGCCGCGATCGTGCACAGGTTCAATAGGGTCGGCACGCCCGC
This sequence comes from uncultured Alphaproteobacteria bacterium, assembly GCA_902826245.1. Taxonomy (GTDB): domain Bacteria; phylum Pseudomonadota; class Alphaproteobacteria; order Caulobacterales; family Aquidulcibacteraceae; genus Vitreimonas. The sequence continues at coordinate 22,283 of CADEEA010000024.1, forward strand.
AGAAAGCGCGAAGCGCCCGCTTGTGTTCAGCACGCCGGATAACAACGATGCGAGCGTCATGCATGCGAGGTACGGCATTGTGAGTTGCGTCATTAGCGTCGCGATCCGCATGACTTCCGGGTCGCTGACATACGCCGAAAGAAGATACGGCATTAACGAGGGCATCGCGATCTGCGCGGCGATGCAGAATGCGACGACGACAGCGAGCAGGAACGACATCGCCTCAGACGCCACGCCAGCCGCAGCCGCTTCACCGTTGGCAGCGCGCTCCTTGGCGTAGATCGGAACGAAGGCCTGCGCGAACGCGCCTTCAGCGAATAAGCGGCGAAACAGGTTGGGAAACATGAGCGCGGTGGCGAACGCATCCATGAGCGGCCCCTGCCCGCCAAATTGCGCGTTGGCGACAAGATCGCGGCCAAACCCGAGGATCCGGCTTACAAGCGTCAATGACGCTTGCACGAACGTGTTGCGGGCAAGACTCAATTGATTTCCCCTGTGCGATCGACCTGGGGTCCTAGCGCGCCGTCAGGTTGGCGTCGAGGCGTGGCTCGCAGCCAAAGGCGGCGCCGATCCGTACTCATTGAACACAGCTTCGAGTTCGGCTCGCAGCGACGCAAGCTGATGCAAATCGACGATCTGGCCGCCGCCCTGCCCTTGCACGTAGAACACATCCGAGGCGCGCTCCCCCGCCGTGTCGATGTGGGCGCTGATGATCGATGCCTTGGCCCCCGCGCAGACGCGCGCCAGGTCCGCCAACAAGCCAAGACGGTCGCCGCCGGAAGCCTCGATCACGGTCGCGTCCGGGGTAATGTCATTGTCGATGCTGACCTGCGGCTTGATCGTGAAGGCCGAGCGGCGCCGCGATGGCGCTGGGGCCGCAGGGGTGGCGAAATCGCTGGCGGCAGCCCGCCGCAGGCGACCGAGCAGGGCGTTGAGCGCGGCGGCATTATCTTGGCCAAATGGTCGGTGATCGGAGGTTTGTACCGAAAATACGTCCAGCGCAGAACCAAGCTTGGTCGTGTGCACACGCGCGGCGGCGATATCGGCGCCGGAAGCGGAAATTGCGGCCGCCAGACTCGCGAACAGACCCGACCGATCTGGCGCAAGGACAAGAACCTCGGTGACGCCTCGCTGCGGGCGGAAGCGGGCGGCGGTGTGGATCTGTCCATTGGCGCCCTGGACGGCAGACGCCTCCGCGGCGTGCCACACAAGCGCCTCGGCATCATGATCCAGCCAATAGCCGCTCTCGTGCATCGCGATCCACATTTCCGCGGCTTCCGCGTCGAGCACGCGTGCTTGGCGCAAGCTTTGTTTGGCGTCCTCCGCTAGTTCTTCCAGCAACCCGCGCGCCGCCGCCTCCCCACCCCCGCCAAGCAAGGTCGCTTCCGTAAAGCGATATAGGTCGCGAAGTAATTGCCCCTTCCAATCGTTCCAAATCCCGGGGCCAACCGCACGCATGTCAGCTACAGTGATGATTAAAAGCAGGCGCAGTCTCTCCACATCGCCGACGGCCGCCGCGAAAGCGGCTATGGTCCGTGCGTCGCCAATGTCGCGCCGCTGCGCCACATCGCTCATCAGCAGGTGATTGCGCACCAACCAAGCGACCAGCTCCGCCTCATCGCTCTCGAGACCGAGCCGCCGGCACGCGGTCAGCGCCGCTTTCTCACCCTCGATCTGTTGGTCGCCGGCCCCCTTGCCTGTGTCGTGCAACAACATCGCCATGTAAAGCGCACGCCGGTTGATGATTTTGGGCAGGATCGTTGTCGCCAGCGGATGCTTGTCGCCATGCTCTCCGCCCTCAATCTCTGAAATCGCCTCAACAGCGCGTAGCGTGTGCTCGTCTACCGTGTAGTGGTGATGCATGTTGAATTGCATCTGCGCGACGATCCTGCCGAACTCGGGCACGAAACGCCCAAGCACGCCGGAATCGTTCATCAGCCGCAGCGCGGGCGCGGGGCGGTGCGGCGAAGCGAGAATTCTGAGGAAGGATTCCTGAGCCGTCCGATCGGCGCGCCAGGCCGCAGGCATGCGCCGGGCGCGCCGCGCCGCTTCCTCCAGAGCGCCAGGATGCAAGTCGAGATCGCGCTGTTCGGCGATCTCGAACAGCCGCATCAGCGCGCCCGCCGTGGCGAGCGTTTCCGGTCCATCAATGTTCAGCCGCCCATTTTCAATGTGAAATCCAGGCGCTGATAGGTCGGTCGCCCCGCGTTGGCGGCGCCAGAACCTCCCCAGACCTACCGGCTCGCGTTTTGTGTTTTCTGCTTCGAGTTTGGCGCAAATAATCCGCGTCAGGCCGCCGACCTCGCGTGCAACGAGGAAATAGCGTTTCATAAAACGCTCGACGCCGGTGACGCCCTCGCGCGACCGGAACCCCATGCGCCTGGCGATTTCTTCCTGCACATCGAAGGTCAAACGCTCGCACGCGCGCCCTGCCGTCAGGTGCAAATGAAAGCGAACGGTCCAAAGAAAGCGGCGGGCCCGGGTGAGCGCGGAAGCCTGTTCACTGCTGAGCACTCCCGCAGCGACATATTCGCCTGGGGTTGAAAACCCGAACCTGCGCCGCCCCATCCAGAACAAGGTATGCAGATCGCGCAACCCGCCCTTGCCTTCCTTGATGTTCGGCTCGACCATGTAGCGCGACGCGCCGATGCGGGCGTGGCGCTCGTCGCGCTCTCGCAGTTTTTGCGTGATGTATCCAGCGCGATCCCGCTCGAAAACGTGCCTTCGGAGATTGCCCTCTAGCTCTTCAAACAGCCGCTGGTCGCCGGCGACAAAACGCGACTCCAATAGGCCTGTTTGTATTGTGTGGTCCGAGCGTGCGAGCACGACGTTGTCTTCAACGCCGCGGACCGCGTGGCCCACCTTGAGGCCGAGATCATCCCAAATCGAAAATAGAACCTGTTCGACGATCGGCTTGGCGAAATCGCCGGCCTTCCCATCGTGCAGAAACAGGAGGTCGAGGTCCGAGTGCGGCGCCAGCTCGCCGCGCCCATAGCCGCCAACCGCGACGAGAGCCAAGCGCCGACCGAAAGTGGCATCCGCCGCGTACGCAAATAATGCCGCACTGATTTCATCGGTGGCGTCGCTCAGCTGCCGCGCGGCGCGCCAGCCGTCAGCTGCCCTTCCAGCAAGATGGGTCCCGGCAACGGCGCGGCCAGTTTCCAGGGCCTCCTTAAGCAGGCGGCGCCGATCGCTCGCGCGGACTGCCCCATCAAGCCCCTCCCGGAGCGCCTGGCGCCCAACAACCCCTTCAAGTTGCGCTATTTTTTTCAGCGCGGGCATGCTATGGTCCAATCCTTGATGCTGGCGTCGCCGTGACTTTCTGGGCTCAGCAGGCGGCGTCCGATAGATATTCGCAGCGGCACAACTTGCCTCAGTTCGCGGACGCCGCCAAATAGACGGGGGAGCGGATGGGCTCTGGGAGTTACCCTCGATGCGCAGCAAGGGCGGAAAGACTATCCGGCTGACACCAGTCGATGACGATCACCAAGTCACCGATCACCCGGCCAGGGCAAGCATGGAAGCGCTCACCGACCAGAAATTGTTCGCCCAGCGCATCAAGAGCGAGCGCGCCTCGGCTTATTGGTTCGCCGCCTCGCTCTGGGGTGTGACCGGGCTGGCGATGGGCGCGCTGCTTGGCGTGGTGCTGACCATGATGGTGCAAACCGGCTCGGTTCCCTTCATCCGCGACAATATCGTGGCGGGGGCCGCCATCCGCGACGCCAACGACACCGTGCGAAACCGCCCCGGCATGCTCACCGATCCCCAGGAACAGCAGCAGCCTCAAACAAGGCCTTGAGTTCATAGAGGCGCTCCAGCGCCTCCTTTGGCGATAGCGTATCGGGATTGATTGCCACGAGCGCAGTTTCAAGCGCCGATGGCGCCGTCTGTTCCATGATGGTTGCAAACAGCGGAAGATCGTCGGCGATCTGTATCCGCGCGGCCCCGCCACTTGCCTCCAAGCGGGCGAGCACCGCGCGCGCCCGCTCCAACGCGCTCTTGGGCAAGCCCGCAAGCTTCGCGACCTGAATACCGTACGAGCGATCCGCCGGCCCAGGCGCTACCTCGTGCAGGAAAATCAAATCGCCTTTCCACTCGCGCGCGCGCAAATGGGCGTTAGCGCCGGCTTCGAGCTTTTCGGCTAGCCGCGTGAGTTCATGATAATGGGTGGCGAACACGGCTCGGCATCGGTTCGCTTCGTGCAAATGCTCCGCCACCGCCCACGCGATCGCCAGCCCGTCGAACGTCGCGGTCCCACGCCCGATCTCATCGAGCACAACCAGCGAACGCGCGCTGGCCTGGTTTAGAATAGCGGCTGTCTCCACCATTTCGGTCATGAACGTAGAGCGTCCTCGGGACAGATCGTCTGACGCGCCGACGCGCGCAAACACTCGGTCGACAATGCCAAGGCGCAATTTCTTAGCCGGCACGAACGACCCAGCCTGCGCCAACACTGCAAGCAGCGCGATCTGGCGCAGATAAGTGCTCTTGCCCGCCATGTTCGGCCCGGTGACGACCAGGAGCCGCGGCCCGCTCTGCCCTTCGGCATCCAGGCGCGCATCGTTGGGCGTAAAACCCAGACCTTCGCGCCGCACGCCTGCCTCTACAACGGCGTGACGCGCGCCCTCCGCCAATAACGCCGCGCTCTCATCCACTTGCGGGCGCGTGGCGGCCACCTCCTCCGCCCATTCAGCAAATGCTGCGGAAACATCCAGCACCGCCAACGCCTCAGCGGCTGCGCGGATGTCCAGTTCGGAAACCGCCGCGCTCCCCGCCAGCTCCTTGAACAATTCCAGTTCCCGCGCCAATGCGGCATCACCCGCGCGCGCAATCTTTGCGTCCAACTCGATCAATTCGTTGGTAGTGAATTTCACCGACCCGGCGTTGGTCTGGCGATGGATAAACCGCGCGTTGAGCGGCGGCGCCATCAGCGCTTCGGCCTGCTTGCTGGTGGCGTCGATATGATAGCCCAGCACATTGTTGTGTTTAAGCTTCAAGGACGTGATCGCCGTCGCTTCCGCGTACTCGGCCTGCAGCGCCGCTATCACCTTGCGGCTGTCGTCGCGTAACGCGCGGAACTCATCCAAGGTCGGGTCGTAGCCAGGTGCAATGAAAGCGCCGTCGCGCACGAGCAATGGCAATTCCGGCGCAAGCGCGCGGTCCAGAATCTGCACAAAACCAGCGCACGCGACGTGCTGCGTCAGCGATAACGCGGCCACCGCTTCATTGATCTCACGAGGAGGACTTTCGCCAATGTCAGCACAGCGTGCAGCAGCGCGGTCGCCCGCGTTCAACCCATCGCGCAATTGCGCTAAATCGCGCGGCCCTCCCCGCCCCAGCATGAGCCGCGTCAGCGCGCGGGCGAGATCGCCGCCAGCGCGCAATTCCTGCCGCACGCCTCGGCGGCGCTCGGGCGCACCCAGGAAGAACTGCACCGCATCGAGCCGCGCAGCGATCTGCGCGCCGTCGGTCAGCGGTCTGCCCAAACGCTCGGCGAGCAGGCGTCCGCCAGCCGCGGTCACGGTTCGATCGATGCAAGCGAGCAACGAGCCTTCCCGGCCACCGCGCACGGAGCGCTCAAGCTCGAGCGCCGCGCGGGTGGCCGCGTCGATTGCCATGAACGAACGCGCGGGACTTCGTTTGGGCGGCGTAAGTCTCGGCGCCGCACCAACCTGGGTCAGCTCGATGTAATCGAGCAGCAAGCCCATCGCCGACACTTCGACCGTGGAGAAATCGCCGAATGCATCCAGCGCAGCCACTTCGAACGCAGCCTTGATACGCCGCGCGGCGGCCTTTGCATCCGCCTTTACTGCGGGCCTAAGCGTTAGCGCGGCGCCGGCGCTGCGGATCGCTTCGCCGAACCTCTTCTCATCGCCCTCGCAACCCAGAATTTCGGCGGGCGCCAGCGCCACCAACTCTTCTTCAATCTCGCCGGCCCCGAGTTCGCGCGTTTCAAACGCGCCAGTCGACACGTCGGCCCACGCGATCCCGGCGCGCTCGCCAGCGAAAACGACGGCGGTTAGCCGGTTTGCCGTGCGCGCATCTAGCAGTCCCTCTTCGGTGAGCGTACCGGGTGTAACCACCCGCACGACACCGCGGCGAACGATCGATTTTGCGCCACGCTTCTTGGCCTCCGCGGGATCTTCCAGCTGCTCGCACACCGCAACCTTGAACCCAGCACGGATTAGTTTGGCCAGATAGCCTTCCGCCTGGTGCCATGGGACGCCCGCCATCGGGATCGGATCGCCACCGTGCTGGCCGCGCTTGGTGAGGGCGATGCCGAGCGCGCTGGCTGCGCGTTCCGCATCTTCGAAAAACATCTCGTAGAAATCGCCCATGCGAAAGAACAGCAGCGCGTCGGGATGTTCGGCCTTCGACGCGAGATATTGCGCCATGAAGGGTGTCACGCGCGCAGCTTGGGGATCGGCGGAATCGGCCACGGGCATGCTTTAGCCGGTCCGGCCTCGGACTTCCATTGACGAGGCGCCGCCCAAAGCTAGGGTGCGGCCGCGCAACGACGAGCCGAGATTCCATGCCCGACCAAAAGCAGACCTTCAGCGACGCCGAGGCGCTCGCGTTCCACCGCCTGCCTACGCCGGGCAAGATCTCCATCACGCCGACCAAGCCTATGGCGACGCAGCGCGATCTGTCGCTGGCCTATTCACCGGGCGTGGCGGTCCCCGTCAAAGCCATCGCCGCCGACCCCGACAAAGCCTACGAATACACCTCCAAGGGCAATCTGGTCGCGGTGATCTCGAACGGAACAGCGATCCTCGGCCTGGGCAATCTCGGCGCTCTCGCTTCAAAGCCAGTGATGGAAGGCAAGTGCGTTCTGTTCAAACGATTCGCTGACGTCGATTCCATCGACATCGAGGTGACCGCCCAGGACGTCGAGGAATTCATCACCACCGTCCGCAATATCGGGCCAACTTTCGGCGGCATCAATCTGGAAGACATCAAGAGCCCGGAGTGTTTCATCATCGAGAGCCGCCTTCGCGACGAGCTCGACATTCCGGTTTTCCATGACGATCAGCATGGCACCGCCATCATAGCAGCGGCGGGGCTGCTCAATGCGTGTGAACTAACCGGCCGCCGGCTCGACGAGATCAAAGTTGTGGTGAACGGCGCCGGCGCCGCGGGCCTCTCCTGCATCGGTCTCATCAAACAGCTTGGGGTGCAGCACGACAACGTGATCGTCTGCGATTCCAAGGGCGTGGTTTATCGCGGGCGCACTGAGAGCATGGATCAGTACAAGACCGCGCACGCAATCGATACCAAGGCGCGGACCTTGGCCGATGCGATGAAGGGCGCGGATGTATTCATGGGGCTCTCCGTCGCCGGCGCTGTGACAAAGGAAATGGTCAAGTCCATGGCCAAACGCCCCATCATTTTCGCCATGGCCAACCCCGACCCTGAGATTTCCCCGGAAGACGTGCATGCGGCGCGCAATGACGCCATCGTAGCAACGGGTCGCTCGGATTATCCGAACCAGGTCAACAATGTGCTGGGGTTTCCCTACATTTTTCGCGGCGCGCTCGACGTCCGCGCGCGCACAATCAATGAAGAAATGAAAATCGCCGCCGCCCGCGCCTTGGCGGCGCTCGCCAAGCAAGATGTGCCGGACGAGGTGGCGGCCGCTTATCAGGGACGGCGGCTCAAGTTCGGGCCCGACTACATCATCCCCTCCCCCTTCGACCCACGGCTTATCTCGGAAATTCCTCCCTATGTCGCACAAGCCGCGATGGATAGCGGCGTCGCGCGCAAAGCCATTCCCGACATCGAGGCCTACAAGCACAGCCTACAGCAAAGACTCGACCCAACCGCCGCAATGATTCAACGCGTGCAGACAATGGTGCGGCGCGTGCCGAAGTGCATCGTCTTCGCAGAAGGCGAATCGCCGACCGTCATTCGCGCCGCCTACTCATTTCAGGAGCTGGGCCTTGGGCGCGCGGTGCTGGTCGGGCGCGAGGAGCTCGTTCGCGCCAACATGGCCCAGGTTGGGGTGCCAGACAGCTCAGAGCTGTCCATCGTCAACGCCAGAGTTTCTGAACACAACGACGCCTACAGCCATTTCCTCTACAAGCGCATGCAGCGGCAGGGGATATTGCATCGTGACGCGCAACGCCTGGTCAATCAGGATCGCAACGTCTTCGCGGCCTGCATGGTCGCCGCCGGCCACGCCGACGGCATGGTTACGGGAGTAACCCGCAACTACGCCACCGCGCTTGACGACATCCTGAAAGCGATCGATCCGATGCGCGGTGAGCGCGTGATGGGGATGTCGGTGATCCTCATGAAAGGCCACACCTTGTTCGTGGCCGACACCGCCGTGAGCGAATTTCCTAATGCAGAGGAACTCGCGCAGATCACCATCCAGGCCGCCGCAATGGCGAGGCAGTTCGGCGCTACGCCGCGGGTGGCGTTGCTGTCGCACTCGAATTTCGGCAACCCGCGCATGGAGCGCTCGGAAAAAATCCGCGACGCGGTCGCCCTACTCGATCGGCGCGAGGACATCGATTTCGAGTTCGAGGGCGAGATGAACGTCGACGTCGCGCTGAACGAGAACATGCGCGAACTCTACCCGTTTTCGCGCCTCTCGGAACCGGCCAACGTGCTCGTGATGCCGGCGCTGCATTCTGCGTCCATCGCCACCAGCCTGCTCACCACGGCAGGCGGCGCCACGGTCATCGGCCCCGTGCTCACGGGGCTGTCGCGGCCAATCCAGATCGCTCCGCTGGGTGGGGCGGTGTCGGACGTGGTCACGTTTGCGGCGTTGGCTGCGTTTCAGGCGGTGGGAAGTTAGCGCTCACGGGCTGCGCCTTCCCTGGCTTGGTCGCCTAGTGCACCGCCAGCTTCCCGCGACTCTGCCGCCACCATTCCAGTCCCGCGAGCGCTACCGCGACCAACCCCACCCAGGCTGCAAACACGAACACCTCGGAAAAGCGCTCGGCTTGCGCCGGCAAACCCTGGTCCTTCACTTCATCGACAAAAGCGCCGATCCGCGGCCTGAAGATCACGCCGATCAACAACGCCAGCGATGATAGCAGCGCGTATTGAACCGCCGCGTAATTCTTGTTCACGATCGAAGAAAGCCAGGCCACATGCACCGCACTGGCGAAGCCTCCAGCCAAATTCTCCATCAGAATGACCGAGGTAAGCCGGGTAAGCCCGTCGCCTAGGGTGACACCATCGAAAACGGTCGCGCCCGTGGCTTGCACCGAACCAACAAACCCCGACAGCAACGAGGTGAACAGCACGCCAAGTCCGGTGGCGTCCAATACCGCTTGCGTTCCTGCTCCGCCGTGCGCGAGATCTGCGTAGAGCAAATTGGTTCCGGCCGCGACGAGGCCCCCGAGGATGAGCGCCGGCATGCGCCCGATCCAAAGCAACGCTAATCCCCCAAGCGCAATTCCGCCCAATGTCGCCGCCACACCGACCATCTTCGACGCCACGGCAACATCCGAATTCGAATGCTGCAGGATGGTGAGGTAAAACGGGTTTGCGAACGAGCCCCAGATCGAGTCGGCGATTCTGTACGTCATGGCCAACGCGAGGATCGGGATCGCCCATAGCCAATAGCGCTTGACGATATCGGCTAGCGGCGCAAGCACCCGCTCGTACAAGATGTCCGCAAAGCTCTTGGCCCCGCCGCCGATCTCGAGCGCCCCTGGCTTGCGTGCGAGCCAGAAGGAAATCGCCAGCGGCATACCCACCGTGACCAGCAATATCCACGGCGTTGCCGCATCCCTGAACTGGGCGGCGCTCGCGCTTGGGTCGGCTAGAGTGTAGAACATGAAACCCAGCAGCGCTGCGCCCGCCCCCGCCCAGCCAATTGCGACCGGCCAAACCGCCATGCGCCTGAGCCGGCGCGCCTCGGGGGCCTGCTCCGCCGCGCTTTCAGGTTTGGGTGCAAGCAGCGGCTCGGGCGCGGCGAGCGTGGCGAGCACCGCGATCGCCATCAGCGCAGCCATTAACGTCCAAATCGACGGCCAACCGGAGGCCAAATCAAGGAAAGCGTTCCCCGAAACATTAGCGCCGTCAACGTCGGGGCCCGGGCGCTCAGTTCGGATCAAGCCGCTAAAAACACCGATGCTCCCCGATTCGACTTCGACTGTTGGGCTGTTGTTGGGCGGTGCGATTGAGAACTTGAGAATTGCGGCTTCGGTTGCGGCGCCGTTGACGGATGCCGGGATAACGAAGCGCTCCTGCAAGGGCGCGCCCTCTGGGGTGAGCGCCATGACCGCTGCATTTTGCGTATCGAGCTTGTAGGTGAAGTCCCCGTCCGCTTCCAGCGTCAGCGCCCCATACTGGCCAGACATGGCGCCAGGCTCGGTCGCGCTGTAACGCTGCACACGTTCGACCGCCCACACATCCGCCAGCAACAACGCCAGCGCCCCGCCGATGATCGCGGCAAGACGATAACCGAGTTGATAGCGTACGGTGATGGAATCGAGTTGCTTGTCGTCCTGTGCAGTCTCGATGCGCCAAGCGTCGATCACAATGTCCTGGCTCGCCGATGCGAACGAGGCGACCACAGCTAGCGCCGCGAATGCTAGGAGACTCGCGCGTGGATCAAACAGCGTCATGCCGAACAGGCAAAGCGCGATAACCACTTGGCACAACGCAATCCAGGCGCGGCGGCGGCCGATCGTATTGACGAAGGGCGGCAAGACCCAGTCGAAGGCGGGCGACCAGATAAACTTGAACGCGTAGAATAGCCCGATCCAGGACAACGCGCCAATGGCGCCGAACCCAGCGCCGGCATTGGTGAGCCATACGCCCATCGAACCGACGAGCAGTGAGTAAGGCAGCCCCGCGGCAAAGCCGAGCGCCGTGGCGATCCAGAGGAGCCGGGACGTTGAAGGGATCGGCGAGGACGTTGCGGTCGCGGTCATGGCGAGAAGCCTTTGTTCGACTTGGGAAGGCCGTCACCCGCGACTCTGGCCACGTTTCCTCGTCCGGTAAAGCGCGCCGCGACCGCCAGCAGACGGCTGGCGTCGATTGGCTTGGTCAGGAAGTCATCCATGCCGGCGCGGAACGCGAGCGTTCGCTCTTCTTCGCCGGCGTCGGCGGTGAGCGCCACCAAGGGAGCTTTCGCACATGGCCCCCCTCCCGATCGGATTCGTTGCGCTGCGCCGATGCCATCCAACCGCGGCATGCGGATGTCGAGCAGGACGAGATCGAACGCTTCGGACGCCGCCGCAGCGACCGCCTCCTCCCCGTCCTGCGCCATACGCACTGTGCAGCCCGCATGTGTCAGCAGCGTTCGCGCCAGCAATGCGTTGATGGGATTGTCCTCCGCCACCAGCACACGCAAGCCCGCGAGCGGGCGCTCCTCGTTTTCTACGCTGGGCATTGTGTCATGGACGCCCACATTGTCGCCAAGCGCCGCCCGTATCCGCTCCACCAGAGCCGCACGCCGCACCGGCGTAAGCACATAATGCTCGAACCCAAGCTCCCGACATCGCGCAACGGCGCTGCGATCCTCCTGCGGCGCTAGCGCTATGATCGCCACGCCGTCGCGTTTGAACGCAGCGAGCGCGCCGTGCGCCAATCCCTCGCGCCAATCCAGAAACGCGACCTCCGCGCGGTCATTGCGCGCGACAATCGTTCCGCCAAGCGCGGTGATCGTTGTGGCCAAAGCCGCGGCGGTAGTGGGCAAAGCATCCGACACCCAAGCCCGCACGCCCTCGAGCGGGCGCATCGATTGGGGCCATTCGCTCGGCTGCAGCGGCAACTCGACCCAAAACGTGGCGCCGGCGCCGGGCTTGCTTGAGAGGCCAGCCTCACCGCCCATCGCGCGCGCCAGCTTGCGCACGACCGCAAGACCAAGGCCGGCGCCGCCATGTCTGCGCGCGATGCTCGAATCTGCTTGTGCGAATTCCTCGAAAATCAGCGCCTGCTTATCGGCTTCCACGCCCGGCCCAGTATCGCGCACCATGAACCGAAGCCGGCCGCCGGGCCGCGCGGCCACTTCAATCGACACACCGCCCTGCTCGGTGAACTTCACCGCGTTGCCGGCCAAGTTGAACAGAATCTGCCGCAGGCGGCCATCGTCGCCGACAACGCGCGCGGGCACGCCGGTGCGCACACAGGCTGCTATTTCGAGGCCCTTGGCGTGCGCGCGCGGCGACAACAATTCGGCGACATCTTGCACCGCAGCTTCCGGTGAGAACGGCGCCATTTCGAGTTCCAGATGGCCCGCCTCAATCCGCGAATAATCCAGAATCTCGGTAATCAGATCGAGAAGAAGTTCGCCGGATTGCTTGATCGAAGCGACATAGCTTTGTGCATTGGGCGCGAGTTTGCCGAGCGCCAGCAGGTCGGCCATGCCGAGGATGCCGGCTAGCGGCGTGCGCAATTCGTGCGTCAGAGTTGCGAACAATGTGGTCTTGGCGCGCATGACCTCTTCAGCGGCGTTGACATGGCGGGTGACGTCGCGGGCAAGCGCGAGGCGGAGACCGCCGGGCAGTAATCTTTCCGCCCACTCAAACCGTCGACCGTCCGGCGCCGGCGCTTCGAAGCGGCGCTCGCTGTGCTTGAAGTCCGGCGGCTGCGCCCTGCCCCAAGGCGGGCGCTGCGGGCCGATGACATGCCGAAAAGCCGCGCGGAACGCTGGATTGGCGCGCACCAGGGAGCCGTCACCCGCCAGCAGGGCCGCGGGATCGGGCAGCGCGTCGAACGCGTCGAATTGAGGCGCCAAGGCCGGCTCAGCCATCGCCGCGATCAAGCGCTTGGGAGGTTTACGAAACCTTAGCGAACGCTCCCTTTTCGCCGCCTGCCCATTGCCGCTTCAGGCTCAACGCTTCGGCGATGTGGACGCGCCGGACCGCTTCCGCGCCGTCGAGATCGGCGATCGAGCGCGCTACTTTGAGTACGCGGTGATAGGCCCGCGCCGACAACGCCAGGGCCTCGGCCGCCTTCGAAAGAAGCGCGGCGCCGGGCCCATCCGGTTTGGCGACCTCTTCCAGCGCATCCAGCGTCAACACCGCGTTCAGCCCGACGCCGCGATCCGCCTGCGCCTGGCGCGCCCGGCCCACGCGCGCGCCGGCCTCGGCCGTGCCTTCGGTTGGCGGCGGCAAAGAGAGATCCGTCGCGGTTACCGGCGGCACGTCCAGTTGGATGTCGATGCGATCCAGTAGCGGGCCGGACAAACGCGCCTGATATTCGGTCGCGCAACGAGGGCCGCGCCTGCACATCCCCGCTCCGGGCCCGCCGCCGCAGCGGCATGGGTTCATTGCCGCGGCAAGCAGAATGCGCGCCGGATAAGTGACGTGATGGTTGGCGCGCGCGATCAGCACTTGGCCGGCTTCGAGCGGCTGACGCAGCGCATCGAGCGCTTGCTGCGAGAATTCCGGCAATTCGTCGAGGAACAGCACGCCCTGGTGCGCGAGCGAGATTTCGCCAGGTTTGGCGCGCAGACCGCCACCAACCAGCGCGGCCATCGACGCCGAATGGTGCGGCGCGCGGAACGGCCGCGTGCGGGTCAATTGCCCACGTTCAAGCAGGCCCGCCACCGAATGCAGCATCGATACTTCGAGCAATTCGTCGGACGAAAGTGGCGGCATTAGCCCCGGCAGACGCTGCGCTAGCATCGACTTTCCAGCGCCGGGCGGACCCACGAACAAGATGTTGTGCGCGCCGGCGGCAGCGATTTCGAGCGCGCGCTTGCCCTGCTCCTGCCCGCGCACATCTCGGAGATCGGGCGCCGATGCAGCTGCAATCAAATCACCGCGCTCAGGCGGCTTGAGTACGGTTCCGCCGCGAAAGTGATTGACCAATGCGAGCAAGGACGGCGCGGCGATGACTTCCCCGCCTGCCCAAGCCGCTTCGGCGCCGCAGGCCTCGGGGCACACCAAAGCCGCGCCCATCGCGTTGGCGGCGATCGCCGCCGGCAACGCGCCGGGCGTCGGCGCCAACGCGCCATCCAGGCCGACTTCGCCAAAGCACACGACGCCGTCTAGCGCGTCATGGGGCAACGCACCGATCGCCGCCATCATGGCGAGCGCAATCGGCAGGTCGTAATGGACCCCCTCTTTCGGCAGATCCGCCGGCGCCAAATTCACAACCAGCCTGCCGGGCGGGATGGCTAACCCGATCGAGGCGAATGCAGCGCGAACCCGCTCGCGGGCTTCTGAGACTGCCTTGTCGCCAAGCCCAACGACAACAATGCCGTGGGCGCCGCCGGTCAGTTGCGCCTGGACTTCAACCCGCCGCGCCTCCAGTCCCGCGAAGGCGACGGTCGTAGCATTTGCACATGTCTGCATGGGGCATCCCGTTATCCACAGACCACGGGGGTGAGCGTACAGGAGCAGAACAAAAAAGCAACTTTTTTCGAACGCGCTGCCGGTTCACGGATTTTATTGACCCCAACCTGAATCGGCAATGAACCGACGCTAGTGTGGCGAATCTGAAATTCGCAAGATCATGATGGCGAGCGCTGAGCGAATTTCAGATTCATCAGCCACACTATAACCTATTGATTCTAGTGTCCCTGATGGATTTGAAGTTCGCATCGCGCGCGATCCAAATGACTGTGCGAACTTCAAATCCGGGACACTAGCGCCCGTGGCGCGTCTCGGCGCCTGCATCAGCGCCTGTATTTGCTTCCGTTTGGGCTGGCTGCGTCACACGGAAATCAGGAGCGGGAGCCGTCGCCGCGGCGGCGTAGTACGGGACCGGTGCGGCGCGCACTTCCATGAACGACACGACGCGCCGAACGCCGGGAACAATGCTTGCGATTTCCGCCGCCCGGCGCAATTCGAGATCGGTGCGGGCCAGACCCATCAGAAAAACGGCGCCACGGAAGGTTTCGATATTGACGTTGATTCCACGGACGGCGGGGCTCGCGAAAAGCCTGGTTCGCACCTGGGCGGTGATCCACTCGTCTTGGGCGCTCTCCGCCATCGTGGAGGGCGCACCGACCTCTAGCTCAACATAGGTCGAACGCAGATTTGGGACCGAACGGGCGATCGTCTCGGCTGCTCGGCGGTGCTCCTCGGTCGGCACGACGCCGGAGAGCAAAAGCACGCCCTCAGCAACTTCAACGTCAACTTCGCGGAAAGCCTGATAGTCGGCCGCCATTAATCGTGTTTTGACCCGCTGCGAGGCAGTCGCGTCGTCGATGCCTTCGCCGATCGTGCGGTCTTGCACAGCAAACAGGCCGACGCTCGCGGCTGTGCCCACCGCAGCGGTGACGCATCCGCTGGAAGCGGTGCAGGCGGCCAGAGTCGCCAGTGTGACAAGCGCGCGCATGTTGGGACATCCTTGCCCCAGCGAACGTTTCGGTCTGCTTAATTAACGCGCTGGCTCGTCGAACCATGCCGCCCGTTCATGTTTCGGCAATAAACTGGCGCCGACGACGATGACGTCAAAGCGGATTGGCGCATGGCTGAGTCGCCAACGCCCCGCCAACACTTGCGCAGCGCGGGCGATACGGCCCTGCGCCTGCGGCGTAACCGCGTAGAGTCCAGCGGCGATTGTGGAACGCGCCTTGACTTCGGCGATGACGAGAACGCCGCGTTTCCATGCGGCAATGTCCACTTCTCCATAGGGGGTGCGCAGTCGGAGGCCCAAAATCCTATAGCCCTTGGCCGCCAGAAACAGCGCGGCGATCCATTCGCCCACCCTGCCGCGACGTTCGGCCTGACTGCGGCTCACGCCTCGTCTCGCAGCGAGAGCGCGCGCGCATAAGCGCGTTTCCGCGACACGCCAAGCGCGCGAGCGGCTTCGCTGGCCGCCGCCTTCACGCCACTCGACAAGTGACGCGACAAAAACGCGTCAAGTGCATCGTCACTCACTTCCGATGGCAGCGGCGGTCCGATCACGACGACAATTTCGCCCTTTGGCGGCCCCGCTGCCAAATAATGCGCTGCGAGCTCTGCAAGCGTGCCGCGCCGGGTCTCCTCGAACAATTTGGTCAGCTCCCGGGCGACGGCGGCAGGGCGATCGCCAAGGATGCCCGCCATATCGGCTAGGCTGTCCGCTAAGCGCGGTCCGCTCTCGTAGATGACCAACGTCGCCTCGATGTCGGCAGCTTCTTCAAGCGCGGCCCGCCGCCCAGCCTGTTTGGGTGGCAAAAAGCCCAGAAACATGAACCGATCCGTCGCCATACCGGATGCGACCAGAGCGGCCAGCGCCGCACATGCGCCCGGAATGGGAACCACCTTAAAGCCAGCCTCGATGGCGGCCCGCACCAATTTGAAGCCGGGGTCGGAGACGAGCGGCGTGCCGGCGTCCGAAATTAGCGCCACGCTCTCCCCCGCCGCTATCGCTTCAAGTATCTCCCAACGCGCGCTTTCATCGCTGTAATCATGATACGCGCCCAGTCGGGGCTTCAGGCCGTAGGCGTCCAGAAGTTTACGGGCCACGCGCGTGTCCTCGGCATAGACCCGCGAGACGCCCCCCAAAATATCAAGCGCTCTTAACGAAATGTCGCGCAGATTGCCGATAGGCGTCGCCACCACATAAAGGCCCGGTTCCGGAGGTGGACTGGGCTCGCGGGCGCCGATACGCTCGCGCCCACTGGTTTCTGACAAGGACTTGCTCATGACGAGGCAATCATCGGCTCGGTCCCGGCTTGCGCCAAGCCTGAAGATGGGCGCGGCCCTTTCTCTTGCCGCTCTGATGGCTGCTTGCGCTACCGCCCCCACGGGCGTCCCGCCCTCCCCGGGCGCTCCCCCGCTCCCGCCTCCCGCGCCGCCCGAGGCTCAGGTCCAAGCCCGCGACGGGGTGACGCCGCCGTTCATGCGAGGGCGAGACATCGTACGCGTGGGGCTGTTGTTGCCGTTCAGTTTGCGGCCTCAGGAAGCGGCGGCGTTGTACAGCGCCGCGGAACTCGCGCTTTTCGACCATGGCGGGCCCAACACGCTGCTGATCCCGCGCGACGCCGGCGCCAATGAAGCGACGGCGGCGGCGGCGGCGCGCGCCTTGGTGGATGATGGCGCAGACATCATCGTCGGGCCCGTACTGCGCGAAGGCGTAGTCGGCGCAGCGAGCGCCGCACGCCGACAGAACATCCCGGTAATCGGCTTTTCCTCCGACCGAAGCGTCGGCGGCGACGGCGTCTATCTGTTGAGCTTTCAACTCGAGGATGAGATCGCCCGGCTCGCGTCCTTCGCGGCGTCCCGCAATATTCGCTCGTTGGCGCTGCTGGCGCCGTCGAATGAGTATGGCCGCCGCGTCGATCTCGCGTTGCGCGCCGAGGCCGCGCGTCAAGGCATCGCGATTGTCCAAGTTCAACTCTACAACCGCACCGAAGCGGAGGCGTCGGCTGCTGCAACAGCCCTCGCGCAGGCCGTGCGGGGGACGCCGCCGCAAGCGATACTGATTGCCGAAAGCGGGGCACCGTTGCGCTCCATCGGCACGGCGCTGGTTTCGGCTGGTGTGGATCGCGCCAGTGTTCGTTTTCTCGGCACCAGCGCTTGGGCGGGGGACGCCCAGCGCGAGCCGTCCCTGGCGGGGGGCTGGTACGTGGCGGCCGATCCAGCGGCGAGGGCTGATTTCGAGCGTCGTTTCCAGACCACCTTTGGCCGGGAGCCAACGCGGCTATCCAGCCTTGGTTATGATGCGGTGGCGCTTGCTTCGCGCCTGACGCAGGGGCGCGGCGCGCGCGCGCTTACCCGCCCGGCCATCGAGAATCCCGAGGGATTTGCCGGGGCGGATGGAATTTTCCGCTTCAGCGAAGCCGGCGCGGTGCAGCGCGGCCTGGCCGTCATTGAGGTTGGGCAGAACAGCGTTAGCGTTCTGGATGCCGCCCCTCGGCGATTCCCCAACGCCGGGAGCTAATGCCGGCTGCTCGGGCCCTTATTCACAGTTGACGCCACGCTGCGCCTAGCTAGTCTCCCGCGCCAGAGGGGATTTCGATATGGCTGCTCTTGCGTTCGTGCTGCTGATTGCGGCGCTCATTCTGTTCCTAGTCAGCACCCGGCAATGGGCGCTCTGGATTCGTGGCGTCGTTTGGGGCAGCGGCATGGTGATGCTGCTCGCGGCATCCGTGATGGTCGCCGGCGACAGCGATCATGGCGGCGTCTTCCGTGCCTTCGGCGACCTCGCGGCGCATTGGAACAATCCCGGCGCTAGCGTTCTCGCCCAATCGTTTTCTCACAACGGCCCGCACATCGCGCGGTTTGTGCTGCCGTTGCTCGATCTTTTTCTAATTATCGGCGGCCTTTTGGGCGTCCTTGCGCTCGCAGCGTTTACCCCAGGCGAAGGCTTGGAGAAAATCGCCCGCCCCATCGCCGTCGGCATGGTCGGCGCCATTTTCGGCGGCATTCTTGCGATGGCGATCGTCGGCACCGGCTTCGGCGATGTTGCTCGCCAGGAGGTCTACTCTACATACACCGATAACAAGAACGTGGCTGACGGCGACACGCTCTGGATGGGCGAAGTGTCGGTTCGGCTCGCGGGGATCGACGCCCCCGAACGCGATCAAGTGTGCCGCCAAGGGGCTAACGTGATCCAATGCGGCGCCGAGGCCGCGCGCCACCTTGAGGGGCTTATCAGCGGCGCGCTGGTGACGTGCATCGTAGCGGGCGAGAATAACCGCTCGGACGACACCTTCGGCCGCCCCTTGGTGAAGTGTGACGCTGCCCGCGGCGACCAGAAGTTCGACCTCGCGCAACGCATGGTCGAGGACGGTTACGCCATGGAATACAAGGGCCAGATTGGCGATCATGCGCGCGTTGCGCGCGTGGCGCTCGATGCTCAGCGCGGCATCATGCATTCCTGCTCGCTGCGGCCGGACGTCTGGCGCACCGATGCGCGTGCGCAAGTCGCATTCAGGGATCGCGGCATTATTCCGCAAACAGCTCTGACGATGGGGCGCTGCCCGCCCCCAACCCGGCGCCCGCAAGGCAATGGCGGCCCAGCCCCGGTTCAGCCGTAACGCTCGCAACTCAGAACGCGAGTTCCGCGGCAATTTTGTTTGCAAGCAGACGGCCCCGCGCAGTGAGCAAAGCGCGGGGCCCGTCGCAGGATAGCAATTCCTGCGCGACCAGCCAGGCGACAGCCTCCGGGTTGACCGGCCTCCCCCGCAAGTCTTCGAAGCGCGCCAGGTCGACGCCTTCATCGGTACGCAATCCCATGATCAGCAATTCGTCGGCGATTTCTTCTCCGCCGAGCGTGGTCTCGCTCAACCAACCGATTCCGTGCTCGTTAACGGCATCGATGTAATCCTGGGGGCGGTGATGCGCTTCCGTCGCAATGCGCAGAGAGCCGTTCGCTACCCGCCCGTGCGCCCCAGGCCCGACGCCTAGCCATTCATGGCCGCGCCAATACAGCAGATTGTGCCGCGCGCGGGCGCTGTGCGATCTGGCGTGATTGGAAATCTCGTACGCTGGAAGTCCAGCCGCTTCGCACACTTCTTGAGTGACCTCATAGAGCTCCGCGCAAGCATCGGCATCCGGCGGCGCAAGCAGGCCGCGCGCGGCGCGGCGCGCAAACGCGGTGTCGGGTTCTATGGTCAGCTGATAGAGCGAGACATGCTCGGCTGGCAGCGTGAGCGCGGCGCCGAGTTCGCGCCGCCAGTCGGCGACGTTCTGCCCTTCGCGCGCGTAGATGAGGTCCAGCGACACCCGTTTACCGGTGGCCGCCGCCGCCTCCACAGCGCGCGCGCCGGCGGCCGCGTCGTGCCAGCGTCCGAGCGCCTTGAGCGAAACATCGTCCAGCGCCTGCACGCCGATGGAAAATCGGTTCACGCCCGCCGCAGCCTGTTCGGCAAAACGCTCGAAATCCTCTGGATTGGCCTCAAGCGTAATCTCGCAATCCGCCGCGAGTGAGTAGGCGTCGGCCGCCGCTTCGATAAGTCGTTCGATGTCACTGCCCGCAAGAAGACCGGGGGTTCCACCACCGAAAAACAAGCTCCCGGCCTCTCGCGCACCGAAGCGCGAAGCGTGCGCTCGAACATCGGCGCACATCGCTTCAATGAGGGCGGAATAGTCGCCGCCGCGAAAGCGATAGACGTTGAAATCGCAATAGGGGCAGACATGGGTGCAATACGGCCAGTGCAGGTAGATGCCGAAGCCGCTCATGCGAGCGCGGCGAGCAGTTTTTCGAACGCATGGGCGCGGTGGGTCAGCGGCAGTTTTTCGTCGTGGCTCATCTCACCGAATGTGCGGTCGTGGCCAAGGGGCTGAAAAATCGGATCGTAACCGAAGCCCCTGTCGCCGCGCGGCGGCCACACGATCGTCCCGCGCGCTTCGCCTTCAAAGCAGCGCGTGGCCTCACCCGGCGACGCCAGCGCCAGCACGCAGACAAAGCGCGCGGAGCGATCGTGCCCGCCACGCGCATACAGCTCATCCCACACCCGCTGCATCGCCAAGCGAAAATCGCGCTGCCCACCGGCCCAGCGGGCGGAATAGACCCCCGGATCGCCGCCGAGGGCGAAGACCTCCAAGCCGCTGTCGTCCGCCAAGGCCGGCAATCCGGATGCTTCGCATGCCGCGCGCGCCTTCAGCGCCGCGTTACCGACGAAGGTGGTTTCGGTTTCCTCAGGCTCGGGAAGCCCCAATTCGCCAGCAGAGATCGCGTCCACGCCTAACGGCGCCAATAGCGCCGCGATCTCCCGGACCTTCCCGGCATTATGGCTGGCGACGACAAGGCGTCCGGAGAGGCGGTTCATTTGCAACGTTTGTTTGACGCAGGCGCTCAGGGTCTATATCGTTTATCAATAAAGACTCTGTACTCTGGGATTTTGGAGGCTCTGCCCGGTGAAAGCGCTCGGAAAAGGCTCGGTCGCCTCGTTTGTTCAGGTGGCGCTGACCATCGCCTGGATTTTGCTCTGGGTGGCGCTGGGAGCGCTCGCACTGGCGGCGCTGGGTTATTGCACGATCCTCACCTTGAGCGCGGCGGGCATCATCGATCCAGCCGCCTTCCTTAATGCTGCGGACGGCGGCGTCCAGATCGAGACCGACAAGGGAGCGCTGGTCGTCTATGAAAACATTACCGAGGCCTGGCCCGTCGTGGTCCCGGCGCTGCTTATCGGCGCAGTGGCTGTGGGCGGCGGCTTGATCATTGTGGATCGGCTGCGCCGGCTCTTTGCCAGCTTTACCTCCGGAGAGCCATTCCGGCGCGAGAACGCCACCCATCTGCGCATCATCTGGATCACCATGCTCGCGATCGAGATCGCGCGGTACGCATTGATGGGCGTTCTCGCGGCTGTGTTTTCAGCGGTGGGAACACCCAGTAATGTCGACCCCGATTTTGACTTCAGCCCCGACTTCTCCACCTGGATGTCGATCGCCATCCTGATCGTGCTCGCCGAAGTGTTCCGCGAAGGCGCGCGGATGAAGGAAGAGCAGGAGCTCACCATCTGATGGCGATCCGCGTCACTCTCGACCGCATCCTGCTCGATCGGCGCATGTCGCTGACCGACCTCAGCGAAAAGGTTGGCGTAACGCTGGCCAATC
>CADEEA010000025.1:0-25811 GCA_902826245.1 uncultured Alphaproteobacteria bacterium
ATTATCCGTTCTGCACCATCGAGCCGAATGTCGGCGAGGTGGCGATGCCGGAGCCGCGCCTTGAGGTGCTGGCGAAAATCGCCGGCTCCAAGGAGCTTATCCCGACGCGGATGAATTTCGTCGATATCGCTGGCCTGGTGCGCGGCGCTTCCAAGGGCGAGGGCCTAGGCAACCAATTCCTCGCCACCATCCGCGAATGCGACGCCATCGCCTACGTGCTGCGCTGCTTCGAGAATGACGACATCACCCATGTCGAAGGCCGCATCGATCCAATAGCCGATCTGGAAACCGTGGAAACAGAATTGATGCTCGCCGACCTCGATAGCTTGGAGAAGCGCGTCACGAATTTGGAGAAGAAGGCCAAGACCGGAGATAAAGAGGCCAAGTTGACGCTCGATCTGGTGTTACGCGCCAAGGCGCTGCTGGAAGAAGGCAAGCCGGCGCGCCACACCAAGCGCGCGGCGGAGGAAGAGAAAGCGTTCGCTATGCTGCAGCTTTTGACCGCGCTGCCGGTGTTGTACGTCTGCAATGTCGATGAAGCCCACGCCGCCAGCGGCAACGAGCAATCGCGCGCTGTCGAAGCGCGCGCTAAGCTAGAACACGCCGCCTGCGTCATAATCTGCGCCCAGATGGAAGCCGAGTTCGCCGCGCTCAATGACGACGAGCAAGCCGAATTCCTCGCCGCCGCGGGCCTGGAAGAATCCGGCCTCAACCGGCTCATCCACGCGGGCTACGACCTACTCGGCCTGCAAACCTATTTCACCGTCGGCCCCAAGGAAGCCCGCGCCTGGACCATCCACAAGGGCGACACTGCGCCCCAAGCCGCCGGCGTCATCCACACCGATTTCGAAAAAGGCTTCATCCGCGCCGAGACGATTTCGTACGAAGACTTCGTCAAGTTCAACGGCGAAACCGCCGCCAAAGAAGCCGGCAAGATGCGGCTTGAAGGCAAGGACTACATCGTGCGCGAAGGCGATGTGATGCACTTCAGGTTCAGTTCTTAGTTCTTCGCCGATCGCTGTCTCACTTAACCACGAGCGCGCGGCACTTAGACTGCCGTCGCCTAGCGAATTAGGGTTGTCCCCTGACTTGACGGCACACCGGGAATCCGCGAGCCGGTGCGAAAGCGGTCGCGAATGTCGATGTAGACGGCGCCGCGCCCATAGTCGATCGCCAGTCCTCGCGTCTGGGAGAGGACGTCCATGCCGATGAGCAGGGTCGGTTCATCTTGAAGGCGCCAGAGGTCGAAAACGTGGAACTCGCCGACATACGCCAACACGTTGTGGACTTCGATCCCGCCCATCATCAGCCGCGGAATGTACATGCCGTCGGAAAGCACGACGGGGCGTCCGGCCGTGAACGCGATCGAACTCTCGGTGCGGGTATAGTTGCGGCGGATGTGCGCGCCGATTGCATCGCGAAGCGCAACGTTAGCGAGGGAAGAATCTGAGCCCGTGTCCAGCAAGAGATTGACATGCACGTTGCCGATGCGGCCAGGCGCCACAACCAAGTGCCCGAAGCGAAGTTCGCCGCGGATCATCTCCCAACCACGCAAGCGTCGCGCATGCCTGGAGGGAATAATCTCGATGCAATTTCGTTCAAAATCAATGCGCAACCGCCGCCCGCTCATGCCGTCGACGCCGAGGAGCCCGTGTTCGCCCGCCAGCACGGCGCCCTGCAGCAAGGGCATCTCGCCGCCACCAAGCTCAAGCTGCCCGTATTGCAGCGAGTTGACGTCGGCCAGCGGCGCCGCGGTTACGCCGTACACCGAGTGCACTTCCCCGGTGCTGGTCGCGACCACCCCGAGCCGCTCGGCGAGACTTTGCGATAGCACCGAACGATTGGCGCCCGTGTCAACGATGAAACGGAATGGCCCCTGCCCGTTCACCGTGATCGGCGCCACGACGCGCCCGAGCCGATCAGAACGCGTAGGTCCGATGGCGAAGTCCGCCGGCGCCGCCGTCTGGTAGGCGGCAAGATCAGGCGCCGCGATGCACTCCGCCTCCGCCATCGAGGCCCATCCTAGACAGAATACAGCCGCCAACAATCGTGCCCACATGAGCCCACCTTGGTCCGATCCAGGCGCCCCCGCCAGTGACAATCCCCTCAACTTCTCGCGAGCGCTCGACGAACCCCACGCGCCGTGCGACGGATGCCGGATGACCGGTGTTCTCACCAGCGCGATTGACGGCTTCTCTTTGCCGGCGCTCTCTTTCGACGCGGGCGCGCCGACCATAGGGGGCGTGGTCGTCATCCAGGAAATATTCGGCCTCACCGCGCATGTCGCGGACATGTGCGGTGCGTTTGCCAAGGCGGGTTACGCCGTCTTGGCGCCGGGCCTGTTCGAGCGTGTCGAGGCCGGCTTTCTCGCCGACATGTCGCCGGAAGGCGTGCAGAAAGGGCTTGCTGCTGTTCGCGCTTGCTCGTGGGATCAGGTCGCCAGCGATGTGCAGGCTGCGATCGATGCCTTGCCCAAACCAATCTACGTAACCGGGTTCTGTTACGGCGGTGCGGTCTCCTGGCTCGCCGCCGCGCGCTGCTCGGGGGTCAGCGCTGTGTCTTGTTTCTACGGTCGGCTCATCGCCGATCTGTTGGACGAAAAGCCAAAAGCGCCAGTGATGCTGCACTATGGCGCCCGCGACCACAGCATCCCCACGGAGAGTGTCGAGCGCGTGCGCGCGGCGACGCCGAGTTCGCCGCTCTACCTTTATGAGGCTGGTCACGGATTTTGCCGTGAGGGGAGCAATGATTTCGACGCCCCAGCCCGCGATCTGGCGATGGCGCGCACGCTTGATTGGTTCGCGCGTTGGCGCTAGCGGCTCAGCGCAGCGCTTTTCGGATCACGAGCTTCAAACCCGACCAAGTCGCATCCACGGCGCAGACCTTTACGTCCACGAAGCCCATGGGCAGCGCGACCTCGCGGATCGTGTCCTCGGTGATGTCGGTTCCTACCTTGGCGGCCTTCTTGGGCCAGGAGACCCAGACCACACCATCGCTGGCGAGCAAATCGCGGAGCTTCTTTAGATCGGCTCTAAGCTTGTCGGCGCTGGTATGGAAAACATGGGCGGCCGCGAGGTCCTTGCCGGGCCGGGCCAGGTAGCGCGGGCGCACATGTTCCTCGATCTCGGCGCGCACGCTCTCGGGCATGCTCTTCGCCCAGAGAGCGCCGCCCTCCTTCAGCCCCAACTTCTTGGCCAAAGGCGTACCTGAATAGCCAATTGGCATGGCCCCCCCGCGCTTGCTGTTTCAGGCCCTTTCCGCTATCAGCGCCGCTTCAATTTATCCAGGACCGTGCGCCATGAAAACCGAAGGCCATCCCGACTACCACTTCATCACCGTCCAGATGACGGACGGGACCACGTTCAAGACCCGCTCGACCTATGGCGAAGAGGGCGCAACCCTGGCGCTCGAAATCGACCCGAAAGTGCACCCCGCCTGGACCGGCGGCAACCAGACGCTGCTCGACCGCGGCGGCCGCGTCTCGCGCTTCAACGACAAGTTCGGCGGGTTTATGAAGAAGAAGGATTAGCTGCAATCGGCTGCGTGGATGGGCAAGGGCGCCGGGCGACCGGCGCCCTTTGTACTGCCGCGCCAAACTTGACTAACTACGGGATACCAGTAGTATGCGCGAGTTTGAATGGGACAAGTCCAAGGCTGCGGACAATTTCCGCAAACACGGCGTTAGCTTCGAACTGGCGGCAACGGCCTTTCGCGATCCTCTTGGCGTCGAATGGCTTGACGATCGCGAGGCGTACGGAGAGGAGAGGATCATCTTGCTTGGCATGGCCGACGGAACGATCCTCCAAGTCGTGTACACGGAGCGAAAACAGCGTACGCGGATAATCTCGGCGCGCAGGGCGACACGGCATGAGCAGGACTATTATCACAGCGAAAATGGCCCGTGACGGGGGGCTGACTGTAACCGGCGTCGATGGCCGGAAGCGTAAAGTCCGTCCCACGCCGCTAACCTCCATGACCGGACGCCAAATCGAGGCGGCCGCGGCCGCCGACGAAGACAACCCTCCATTGAAGGGTCGGTTGCGGACTCTTAGCCGCGTCCCCCGCACCAAGACGCTACGCCGTGCGCTGCAACTGACGCAGCAGGAATTCGCGGCGCGTTACCAGATCCCGCTTGGCACCCTGCGCGATTGGGAGCAAGGCCGCTCCGAACCCGACCAGCCCGCGCGTGCCTATCTGAAAGTCATCGCACGAGACCCAGAAGGCGTGCGTGCTGCGCTCGGAAAAAATCGAGCCTGAGACCCGCAGGGACGCTCAGCGCCCGAACGCGGCGTTTAATTTCGCCATCTGGTCAGACACCGGGTTCCCCGCCGACGCTTCCCCGCTTTCGCTGTACATCTGCTCGTCGAGCCGCCGTACCCGCTCATAAATCGCCGCACCACGCGCGATCAGTGCCTTCAGCGCCTCCGGCAATTCGTCAGACCCGGCAAAGCTTGGCGTGGGCGCTGGCTCGCGTGAAATCAGCCTGTATTTGTCGGATGCGGCGTCGCTCAGCGGGATTTCGCCGTCGCGCACCGCGCGTTGCACCAAAAGCCACGACGCCACCTGCATCAGCCTTGTGGTCAAACGCATGCTTTCGCCAGCATAGGCCAGGGCCGCGGCGCGAGAGAGTCGCTTGGAGGCCGCACGGCCAGGGCCATCGAGATAGGCCGCACTTTCCTCGACCAGCGCCATGCCCTCCTTGAAAGTGCGCTCGAACACTTCCGATTTGGCGAAATCCATCGCCCGGCGGGTGTCGAAACCGCCGCTGTTTGGGGAAGGCTGGGTCTTATCGGTCATGGCCGCCAAAGCTCGCAAGAGGCGGGCCGGCGCCGCCGGTGAGGTTAAGACGGCCGTCCGGAGAACACGGAATCCGCGGCCGCGCGCTGCGCCCGCTTGGCTGCGATGGCCTTTTCGCAGAGCGCGATCTCAGACTGCAGGCGTTCAATGCGATCCTCCAAGTCCCCGATCGAGGCCGTTTCCAATTGCAGCTCAAGTGAAACCGCCTTCTTGACCGGGGGAGCAAAGGGATCGTCGTCGAACATGGACCTAACCTCCGCTTGAAGCCTAACTCAGATTGACGGAGGGTTTAAGCGGCTGGGCTGGGAGAAACCGCGAACATGCAAAAAATAATTCACGGACCCGACCAGCCGCTGACGCTCGCAGTGGTCGCGCGCCCTGAACCGGGGCCGGGCGAAATCCTTATCAAGGTCGCCGCCGCGGGCGTAAACCGCCCCGACCTCATGCAGCGCGCGGGCCTCTACCCTCCTCCGGCAGGCGCGCCCGAGACCCTGGGCCTCGAGGTGGCAGGCGTGGTTGAGGCCGTCGGCGCCGGCGCCAGCCGCTGGCGGGTGGGCGACGAGGTCTGCGCGCTGCTCGCTGGCGGCGGCTACGCGACGTACGCGCTGGTTGACCAGGGTTCAGCGCTTCCGATCCCGAAGGGGCTCTCGATGCCCGAAGCCGCCGCACTGCCGGAGACGGTGTTTACTGTGTGGGCTAACGTGTTCGAGGCGGGCGCGCTGAAACCTGGGGAAGCCCTGCTCGTGCATGGCGGCGCCTCCGGCATCGGCACAATTGCTATCCAGATGGCCCGAGCCCACGGCGCACGCGTGTTCGCCACCGCCGGCGACGACGCAAAATGCCGATTGTGCGAACAGCTCGGGGCTGAGCGCGGGATCAATTACCGGAGCGAGGATTTCGAGAGCATCGTCCGCGAAGCCGGCGGCGCGGATGTCGTACTCGACATGGTCTGCGGCCCCTACGTGCAGAAAAATCTCGATCTGCTGAACGAACGCGGGCGCTGCGTGATGATCGCCTTCCTGCAAGGCCCGCAAGCGCAGCTCAATCTCATGCGCATGATGCTGAAGCGGCTGACGCTCACCGGCTCGACCTTGCGCTCGCGCGCGAAAGAAGAAAAAGCCCGCATCGCGCGCGAAGTGGAGCGCGTGGTGTGGCCGTGGATCGAAGCGGGCAAGGTTAAGCCGGTGATCGACAGCTCCTTCCCTCTCGCTGACGCTGAGGCCGCGCATGCGCGGCTGCAGAGCGGCGCGCATGCGGGGAAGATTGTACTTGTGACGGGCTAGGCCTCCATGCGCAAAGTCGGAATCGCCAGAACACCGACACCGGCGGCGCGCTCCGACAACTCCGGATCAAGTCCGGGGGTGACGCCATTCTTCGTCAGCCTGAGCTTGTCGAAGGCCGCACAATGCCGGCGACGCTAGTACCCGCTGTCATTGAAGCACGAGTCAGATCACCACCCATCCCCGGATTCGCGGAACGCGAAGTCCGGGGCCCATAAACACAGCCGCTTGCGTTTATGGGCCCCGGACTGAATGCTGCGCATTCATCCGGGGATGGGTGGTGAGGTGTGTTAGCCACTTCTGATTCCGGTACTAGACCGGGCCCTGGCGCGCCGGACGGAATTGCGCGAGAATTGGATGCGCGCTCAGGCTGAGGGCGGCTTGGAGAGGATACCGGGACCCGATGGCGCAGGATGAATTTCCGATGGTTGACGTGCTGCGCGTGCGCGCGCTCGACGGACGACGGCTGAGCTTGCGCTTCTCCGACGGGCGCGAGGGTGAGTACAATTGCGCGCACTTGTTCGAGAAGGACGGCCCCATGGTGCAACCGTTGAAGGACCCCGCCTTCTTCGCGCGGGTTTCATCGAGGAAGGCGCGCCCACTTGGCCCAACGGCTTTGATCTCGACCCAATCGCACTCTACGTGCGCCTGCGCGACGCGGGAGCGTTGCGAGCGCCGGAAGTAGCTGCGGAGTGAGCGTGCTTCGACTTCGCCTCGGCAAATCCTGGTGATCGCGGCCAACCGAAGCGCGATGCAAATATGGACCGCCGGCGCCCTCGCCGGCATGCGGTGTTTGCAGGCCCCGGCTGGTGCAAGCTGAAGCTAAGATGCCGGCGGGGACGTCGGCGGTCCATATTGGGCCGCGGGCCTCCAGGCTCGCTTGCGCCAGTGTTACAAGCCTGAAGACTCACAATCCTAACGCGCCGTGCATTAGTGGTGGGACGCCAGTGCGCCCCAATTGTCACGCGAATAGCGCCAGATGACCTGAAGCTGGCGGTCCGCCGCTTCAGTGAGCCCGCAGTCCGAACGCACTCAACCGGCAGGACATGCCGGGAGAGTTGTACTTTACCGCACAGCGCGCCTCGCGCGCTTAAATTTCTCCAGCGCAGTGTTGTACATTCCCCAACAGAGCGGACCCGATTTGAGCCTGGATCAAACGGGTTTATCCATGCGTTGGGGGCGCATTGCGCCTTGAGGCAAGGAGAAACCTTAATGCGCAAACTTTTGAGCACGCTCGCAATCGCGGCGTTGCTGGCTGGCTATTCCGCCAGCGCCAACGCCGAAGGCTGGTACGGCCGCGCCGACGTCGGAATCACTATCGACGGCCACGCCGACGTGCCGTTCGAGGGGTATGATTATTACGACGAATACGAGTACGCGGAATCCTCGCGCTATGTCAGCGAGTGGAGCTTCCTCGACAGCGCCGAAGTCGATCTCGAAGACGGTTGGCTTGTTGACGCCGGCTTGGGCTACGCATTCGCCAATGGCTTCCGCGCCGAGGCTGAACTGGCGCGTCGCACCGATGAGGTCGATGTCGGCCAACAAGAGTACGAGCAATATTACTATTCCTCTTCCAGCGACAACGTCATCGCCTCGTCCCTGATGTTGAACGGCTTCTACGATTTCAATCGCGGCGGCTCGGTCCAACCCTATGTCGGCCTCGGCGCGGGCTACGCCAAGGTTCAGATCGGGGAAGCCGATGACAGCAACTGGGCTTGGCAAGCGCTGGCGGGCGTCGCCATTCCGCTCAGCGAGCGCATGAGCCTCGATGTCGGCTATCGCTATTTCAACGTTGACGATCTCGACTATCCGGGCGTCAGCGACGCCGACTACCGCCACGAAGCAGCGACCATCGGCTTGCGCTATCAATTCGCCGCGGCAGCGCCTGCGCCTGCGCCTGCGCCGATCCCAGCGCCCGCGCCGGAGCCCGCGCCAATCCCGCCGGCGCCGGCCTGCCCGACCTCGCAATTCGTGGTCTATTTCGAGTGGGACCGCTCGAACCTGAACCAGGAAGCGTTGGCGACGATTGACCAAGCCATGGCGCGCGCCCGCCAATGCAATGTCAGCGCCGTCGCCATCGTCGGCCACACCGATGCCTCCGGCTCCAACGCCTACAACATGCCCCTCTCGGAGCGCCGAGCGGCGGTAGTGCGCGACGCACTGGTCGCCCGCGGCATGTCGAGCGCGATGATGAGCATGCAGGCGCGCGGCGAAAGCGAGTTGGCCCAGCCGACGCGCGACGGCGTGCGCGAACCGCTCAACCGTCGCACCGCGGTGACCATCAGCTTCCGCTAATTCTGGCGGGGAATTACCTCATGCGGGCCCGGCGCAAGTCGGGCCCGCTTTGCTTTGCCAGCATTGCCCCTTGTACAAATTCCCCCAACAGGCGGTCCGCGTTGGACCCGCGCGCCCAGGCGGCTATGTACCCGCGCGAGGGCGCGGACGCGCCTTTTTGGGCCCATGGAGAATCCAGAATGCGTAAATTGTTGAGCACATTGGCTGCGGTCGCGCTGCTTGCCGGGATCGGCGGCGGCGCTCAAGCGATGGAAGGCTGGTACGGCCGCGCCGATGTCGGCTACAGCGTCGATGGCCAGGTGGACGGCACCTTCTTCGATGGCGAGACAACCTTCGACCAAAGTGCGGACCTCGACGATGGCTGGATGGCTGATATCGGCGTCGGTCACGCGTATGGCAACGGCCTCCGCGCCGAACTCGAACTCGCGCGCCGCAACAACGAGATCGCCCAGGTCGGCGAGGATGCCGACGCGACCTCGCTGATGCTGAACGGCCTTTACGACTTCAACCGCGATGGTCGTTTCCAACCCTATGTCGGCGTCGGGATCGGCTACGCCAATGTCGAAATCGCCAATTTTGACGATTCTGACTTTGCCTGGCAGGCGATGGCCGGCCTCGGCGTGAAGCTGAGCGAACGCACGATGTTCGACATCGGCTACCGCTTCTTCAATGCAGAAGGGCTCGACCTCGGCGGCGTCGAAACCGATTACGAACATCAAGCCGTCACCTTGGGTTTGCGCCACCAATTCGGCGCAGCGCCCCTGCCTGTCCCGGTTGCGCAACCTGCGCCAGCGCCGACGCCCGCGCCTGCGCCCATGCCTGCGCCGGTCGCCTGCCCGACCTCGGATTTCGTGGTCTATTTCGAGTGGGATCGCTCGAACCTGAACCAGGAAGCGAACGCGGTGATCGATCAGGCGGTTGCCCGCGCGCGCGCGTGCAACGTCAGCGCAGTCGCCATCGTCGGCCACACCGATACTTCGGGTTCGAACGTCTACAATATGGGCCTGTCCGAGCGGCGCGCTTCCGTGGTTCGCGAGGCGCTGATTGCGCGCGGCTTGTCGGCATCCGCGATGACGACGCAATCGCGCGGCGAATCCGAACTGGCGCGCGCCACCCGCGACGGCGTGCGTGAGCCGCTGAACCGGCGTGCGGCGGTAACGATCAGCTTCCGCTAAGCAGCGGCGGCGCAGAATGCGCCAAACATCAACGGGCCCGGCTCATCGCCGGGCCCGTTTTTCTTTGCCTCCACCCCGCGTTCGAAACGGGATCAGCCGAGCCAGTGATGTTCCGGGTTCGGCGCATCGATCGGTCGCGCGATGCCGACATCGGTGAGGGCCGCCAGATAATCAAATTGCGGTTCCGCTGCTTGATAGGCGAACGCCGCCTCAGCCGCGGGGGCGATCTCCGCAGCCGGCGCAGAAAGCTCGAGCGCAACCGCAGTCGCGGCGCTCACAAATACAAAGGCGTCCCAGCTCGGGTCGGCCAGGACCAAACGAACCGGCGCAGGCGCCGCCGCCGCGCGAGCGCCGACAGCCTGGCGCTGCTCGTTCGCCGCCGCCTCCGGGGCAAAGCCCGCCGCAGCCTGAGCCGATAGATAAAGCATCAATGCGCCGACGCTTTTCCGGGTGGTGATCATGTGCGTCCCCTCCATTACCGCTCGACGACTACGGTCTGGGGATAAGATTATTCCGCCCCCAGTCTAATTAATGCTTGTTAATTCGCGAATCACGCGAACTGGCGCGGTGAACGCCTCGCCTCTTCCCTTTTGTTCCTGAAACGTCTATGGCAGCCCTCAGCTGGTCGATTGCGCCCGTGATCGCTAGCCGTTGCTCCCTTGTAAGGTCCTTTGGGTCCCGCGCCTGGCGACGACGCTGGGCGCGATTGCGTATTTGGAGCCCTGCCGATGTCCATTTTGATGCCCAAAGCCACCGCAGTGTGGCTGATCGAGAACACTTCGCTCGCCTTCGACCAGATCGCGGCTTTCTGCTCACTGCATCCCCTGGAGGTCCAAGGCATCGCCAATGAGGACGTCGCCAAGGGCATACGCGGCGTGGACCCCATTGCCGGGGGCGTGTTGACGCGCGAAGAGATCGGCAAGGGCGAGGCCGATGCCGGCTACCGCCTGCAAGCGCTGGAGCAGAAGCGCGTGGACCTGCCGCAGGTGAAGAAGCGCGGCGCCCGCTACACCCCGATCGCCCGCCGCAGCGATCGGCCGGACGCCATCCAATGGTTCCTCAAGCACCACCCGGAGGTGCCGGATGCCAAGATCGTGAAGCTGATCGGCACCACCAAATCCACCATCGAGCAGGTGCGCACGCGCTCGCACTGGAACTCGCCGCAGATCAAGCCGGTCGATCCCGTCACCATCGGCCTGTGCACCCAGATCGAACTCGACGCCATCGTCTCGGAAGCCGCCGCAGCCAAAGCCCGCGCTGACCTCCGCGCGGCGAAAGCCGAAGCCAAGACACTGAAGACGGCGCAGGAAACCGTGCCGGCGGAAAGCTACGAACGCGGCGAAGGCTAGTTCGCTTCCGAGCACCAGAGCGACGCGCGATGCCGCAAGCGGGGCTGGCGATGCAGCAGCCCAACGGCTGAAAAAGAACAAATGGTGCCCAGAAGAGGACTCGAACCTCCACGGTGTTACCCGCTGCTACCTGAAAGCAGTGCGTCTACCAATTCCGCCATCTGGGCTAGAGAGCCGAGCGGGCGGATGTAGGGGAGCTGCGATCTCGCGTCAACTTCGGCCCTCCTCGTCGATAGGCGGGGGGCAAGCGACCAGCCGGGCTGCCCGAATACATGTTAAGCTGCACCGATGGACGCCCCGCCTCCCGCCGATGAAATCATCATTACCGCCCCCCGCCTGCCCGAGGCGCCGGGCGAGGCGGCGTACTCTGCCTACGCCATCGACGAAGCCTCGCTCAGCAAGGCCATCCGCCTCGACCAGGCGCTACGCACCGCGCCTGGGGTCTCGCTGTTCCGCCGCAATGACAGCGGCGCCGCCAACGCCACCACGCAGGGTCTGTCCATCCGCGGTTTTGCCCCGTCCGGCGCCGGGCGGGCCCTGGTCACGCTCGATGGCGCGCCACAGAACGATCCGTTCGGCGGCTGGGTGTTGTGGGGGGCGCTGGCGCCGGAGACAATCGCGCGGGCCAACATCCTGCGCGGCGCGGGCGCGGGCCCCTATGGCGCCGGGGCGCTGACGGGTGTTGTACAGCTCGAAGAACGCCGCCAGCAAGGCGCAACGTTTTCCATCGAGGGCGGCGAACTTGGCGCCTGGCGCGCTGCGGGCGTCGGCGAAGCGCGCAGCGATGCTTTCGCCTTCATGCTTGCCGCAAGCGCGCAGGCCAGCGATGGCTGGATACCGGTGCAGGTCGGCGCTGGCGACGCGGATGAAGCGCTCAGCTTCGAAGCCATGAGCGCGGTCGCGCGCGGCGAGTGGCGCGGCGGCGGCGCGGTGTTTTCGGCGCGGCTATCGGGCTATGCCGATGAACGCAGCGCCGGGGTCGTCGGCGCCGATTCTGCTTCCGACAGCACCAGTTTGAGCTTGAGCTTGGCCAAGCCCAATGGCCCGTTTTCCTGGCGTGCGCAGGCATGGGCGATCGCGTCGGACTTCGCCAACACTTCGGTTGCGCTGTCGCTCGACCGCAATGTCGCCACGCCCGCAAACCGCCAAGTCGAGACGCCTGCTCTGGGCTGGGGCGCTAATGCGGCGTGGCGCTGGAGCAGCGATGGCGACGGGTTCGAAATCGGCGCCGACTTGCGAACAGCCGATGGGGAAACGCGCGAAGTTTTTCTGTTCTCGGGCGGCCAGTTCACGCGCTCCCGCGTCGCGGGGGGGCGCACGCTGCTTGCAGGAATCTACGGCGAAGCGTGGCGTGAAACCGGCGATTGGCTCCTCACCGGCGGCGTGCGCGCCGACCTCTATCGCGCCTTTGACGGAGCGCGGCTCGAACGCAACCTCGCCAGCGACGCGATGACGCTGCAGGCCTCTCCCGAAGATCACAAGTCATTCGCGCCCACCGCGCGTCTGGCGGCGCGGCGGCAGTTCGATGCTTGGTCCCTACGCGGCGCGGTCTATGGCGGCTTTCGTCCGCCAACGCTGAACGAATTGCATCGCCCCTTCCGTGTCGGCAACGACGTCACCGAGGCCAATGCCGCGCTCAAGCCGGAGCGCATTTTCGGCGCCGATCTTGGGGTCGGCGGCGAATATCGCGACTGGTCATGGGGGCTTGGCGTGTTCGTCAATCGGTTGGAGGACCCGGTCGTCAACGTCACGCTCGGCGCAGGGCCCGGCACGTTTCCACCCGGCGTGTTCGTGCCAGCGGGCGGGGCTTACCGGCAGCGCCAGAACGCTGAAGCAATCGACGCGTTCGGGTTTGAGGGCCAGGCGCGCGGCCAGTGGCTGGATGCGCTGATCTGGCGCGCGGCCCTCAGCTACACCGACGCAGAGGCCGCCGGCGGCTTGCGACCGGCGCAGTCGCCGCGATGGAGCGCGACGGCCGGTGTGGACTGGAGCATAAGCCCCGCCACAACCCTCAGCGCCGATCTCTCCTACGAAAGCACGCGCTTCGAGGACGACCTCAACACCCGCGCGCTCGCAGCCGCGACGATATTGGACCTTCGCCTGGAGCAGCGCCTCTCACCTTCGCTTGCACTCTACGCCGCGCTCGACAACGCCCTCGACAGCGACATCGAGACAGCAGAAGCCGCCACCGGCGTCGAAAGCTTCGGTCCGCCCCGGGCGTTGCGGATCGGGATGCGCATCGCGACACGCTGAACACTGGCGTGCGCATGAGAATTGGCCTAAGCGCTCGCCCCATGACACGCAAAATCTCCATAACTTCCGACGGCAAGAACGTCGTGGTCCATCTCCATCGCGGCGACCTGCCCGAAGCGGTTTCCTTCAACGGCGCGATCGCGGTCGATAGCGAGACCATGGGTTTGTCGCTGGTGCGCGATTCCTTGTGCTTGGTGCAATTGTCCGACGGCGCCGGGGAGGCGCATCTGGTGCAGCTCGATCGCGCCTCCTACAACGCGCCAAACCTGAAGCGCGTGCTGGCGGACGCCGCGACGCTAAAGCTGTTTCACTTCGCGCGCTTCGATGTGGCGATGTTTATGCGCGACCTCTCGGTGCTTTGCGCGCCGATCTATTGCACCAAGATCGCCTCGAAATTGGTTCGCACCTACACCGACAAACACGGCCTCAAGGATCTCACCAAGGAAGTGCTCGGGCGCGATATCTCCAAGGACCAGCAATCCTCCGATTGGGGCGCGCCAGAACTTTCCGATGCGCAGCTCGCTTACGCGGCTTCGGACGTGCTGCACCTGCACGCGCTGAAGGAACGGCTCGACGCCATGTTAGCGCGCGAAGGGCGCACCGAGATCGCGCAATCGTGCTTCGATTTCCTACCCACGCGCGCAGCGCTCGATCTGGCGGGCTGGGACGAGATCGACATTTTTGCGCATTCGTGAGAGGGCCGCATTCAATCGGAAAGTCCGCAAAGGCTCCGTCATTCCGGGGCGGCGAAGCCGAACCCGGAACCTAGGGGTCCTAGAGCGTTGCTGTTGTCCCCGGGTGCCTGATCGCGCTCCGCGCGTCCGGGGTGACGGTGAGCGGGCAAGGAGCAAAAGGCGCGAAGAATTTCCGCGTCAGCGCTCGTTTGTACCTGGCCGCAGTCGCCAACTTGCTCCCCTCCTCGCCCCCTGCTAGCACCTCGCCTCCCTTATGGCGCAGACCTCCCCCACCGTTACGATGATGATAGCCGCCGCGCGCAAGGCGGGGCGCGTCCTGGCGCGCGACTTTGGCGAGCTTGAGAACCTGCAGGTGTCTCGCAAGGGGCCGAGCGATTTCGTCACCGCCGCCGATTTGAAGTCCGAGAAGATCCTGTTTGAGGAGCTTTCCAAGGCGCGCCCCGGTTATGGCTTCCTGATGGAGGAGCGCGGCGCGGTTGAGGGCACCGACAAGAGCCATCGCTGGATCGTCGATCCGCTCGACGGCACCACAAATCTCATGCACGGCGTTCCCCATTTCGCCGTCTCGATCGGGCTGGAGCGCGAAGGCGTTCTGGTCGCGGGCGTGGTGTACAACGTGGTGCGCGATGAATTGTTCTGGGCTGAGAAGGGCCAGGGTGCCTACATGAACGACAAGCGCTTGCGTGTGGCCGCGCGCGCCGACGTGCGCGATGCTCTGTTCGCCACCGGCACGCCGTTTAACGGCAAGGGTGATCACGCCCAATTCCTGGAAGAGATCGGGCGCGTGATCGAGCGCAGCGCCGGCGTGCGCCGTTTTGGCGCCGCCGCGCTCGACCTTGCCTATGTCGCGGCCGGACGTTTTGACGGCTTCTGGGAACGTGGGCTTGCGCCTTGGGACATCGCCGCGGGAGTAGTCTTGGTGCGCGAAGCTGGCGGCGTCGCCAACGAGATCGACGGCGGCGACTTCATGAGCACCGGCGCGATCGTGGCCGCCAACACCTCGCTTCTGGCGCCGCTCACCAAAGCGGTGCGCGGCGACTGATGGTCCTCGCGATGGCGACCCGAGAATAAACTCGGTCGCCCCCTTGGACCGTCGACGTCTCGCCGGCATACGATGTATCGGTTTGCACGGGCCGGCGAGATTGCAGGCGCCGTAGGCCGGCGGGGACGCCGGCGGTCCAAAAGGAGCGCCGCGTGAAACGAAGCGACAAAGTCTCCGCGCTGGAACTCGCAGCGTTCGCCGCGCCCGCGGCGCCGCTCCTGGCGCTGACGCTGCCTACAGTGATGTTCCTGCCGCCCTATTTCATCGAACATATCGGCTTGGAAGAAGCCGTGGTCGGCGGGCTGTTCTTCGCCGCGCGCCTGTTCGACATCGTGCTCGATCCGACGCTTGGGACGCTCCAGGACCGCACCGAAACCCGTTGGGGACGCCGGCGCATCTGGCTGGTCGGGGCGACTCCGTTCCTGATGGCGGCGATCTGGCTGGTCTTCATCGGCTTGGAGAAAGGCGCCGGCGCGCCGCTTGCGGGCGCCTCGATCTTCGCCATGTATTTTGTGTTCGCCATGATGATGGTGGCGCATCTGGGCTGGTCGGGCGAGATCATTCCCACTTATCACGGCCGCACCCGCGCGCTGGGCGCGGTGCAGACCGCAAGCCTTGGCGGGCAAACTCTGATGCTGGTGATCGCGGCCGTGGCGGCGGCGGGCGCCGCTGGCGCCGTCGGCGGCGGCAACGCAATTGCTGTGAACGCCATGGGTTGGACGCTGATCGTCATGCTGCCGCTGACCGTGGCGCTTGCTTGCCTCGGCGCCCGTGAGCGGCGGACGCCGCCGCAACCCCACCTCAGTTTGCGTGAGGCGCTGACAACGGTGTTGGCTAACCCGGTGGCGCGGCGCGTGCTGTTGCCTGATCTGCTGCTGGGCGTGGCCCAAGGCGTTTCGGGCGGCTTGTTCTTATTTTATTTCCAATATGTGCTGGGCTTTGCCGGCGAGGCGCAGACGCTCGCGGCGGTGTATTTCGTCGCCGGCCTTATCGGCGTACCGATCTGGTGGATGCTGGCGCAGCGTTTCGGCAAGCACCGCGCCCTGCAAGCGGCGTTGTTGTACACGGCGGCGACCACCTGCCTGCTGCTGGTGTTGCCGCCAGGCGCGTTCACTTTGGCGATTGTGTTCATGCTGGTCGCGGGCCTGGCGCAGGGCGGGTGCATCCTGCTGACCCGCTCCTTGATGGCCGATGTTGTCGATGAAGATGAAGTGCGCACCAATTCGCGCCGCTCCGGGCTCTATTTTGGCCTTTTGCTGATGACCTCGAAGGTGGGGCTTGCGGCGGGGCCGATGACGTTCGTGGTGTTGCAGCTGGTCGGCTTCGCCGCGAAGAAGGGCGCCGACAACAGCCCTGGAGCACTGGGCGCGCTGGGCATGCTGTTCATCGGCGTGCCGATCCTGCTTTCCCTGCTCGCCGCCATCAGCCTGCGCAAATATCCGCTCGACGAAAAACGCCAGGCCGAGCTTCACGCCGCCATCGAAGCACGCCACGCCGCGAACAACGCGAACACCTTAGGTCCTTCGACAAAATAGCGCCGCCAAAGACGCGCCGGCTCACGCGTCACCCGGTAGAGCCATTCCAGGCCCCGTGCGCGCATCCATTGCGGCGCGCGCGGGGTGTGGCCGGACAGAAAATCCAGCGCCGCCCCGCAGCACAGGCCTACTCCCGTGGCGTCGCCGCGTTGGGCTATCGCGTACGCCACCAATTCCTGCTGCGGAGCACCCACGCAAATAAAGCTAAAGCGCGCCTGTTGCGCCGCCACAAAGGCCGCCGCCTGCGCAATGGCGATGGGATTGTGTTTGAGGTTTGCCGGCGCAGGATGCCAGCGCACCGCCGTCAGCCTGTAGCGCCGCCGCAATGCCGCCACGCGCCGTTCGTCGCCGCCCACGATCACGACCGGTTCATTGGGATCGATCACGCGCTCGAACAGGTGTTCGGCGAGATCTGCGCCGGTCGCCACCGGAAGCGCCAAGCCCGCACGGCGCGCCAGCGCGGCGAGCACGCGGCTATCGTTCAACGTAAGCCAAGCGCGCTTGTAAAGCGGCGCGCGTGCGGGCTCGCGCGCAAGCCCCACGACATGGTCGACGTTCGGCGTCGCCACGTATGCGAACCCCAGACCCACGCTTGCGCGCGCAGCGATTGCGTCAAGCGCCGCGTCCAGATCGAGCGCATCGAAGTGCAACCCCAGAAACTCGATTTTCCTCGCGCTGCGCGCGCCGTCAAAGCCCATGTCCATTAACCCAAACGGTCGATTAACCCTCGTTTGAGCGCCCGATGCAGAAACCGGGCCGGGTGCAGCGCATCAAGCTCCGCGCGGCGCAATATCTGCGGTTCGCCGCATATTTCCGACGCGAGCCGCTCGCCCAGGAGCGGCGCATTGGTCAAGCCGCGCGCGCCGAGCGCGCCGAGAACGTAAACGCCGGCATGCGGCGGGGGTTCAGCGAGGTTCGGCTCGCGGCCATGGACGAGCGCGCCGTTTTGAGCCAGCCAGGCCGCCGCGTCCGGCAGCAGGCCCGCGATCGGTGCGAAATCAGGCGTGGTCGCCCGCAGCGCGGCGCGGGATTTGAGTGTTGCCGGATCGAGGCTCGCTGCGATCTCGGGCGCAAGAGCGGCGAGCGCCGCCAGATTTCGGCCACGCGCGTCGCGGATTTGCTCCGCTTCTTCGGTTAATGCTGGAACTTCGTCGAACGTGGCGCCGAACAAGACGCCGCCGTCGTACGGCGCGGCGTAACTGCCGCAGGTCAGCGCATGCGCGGGCGGGGATGCTAGGCCCCACTCGATCTGGCCGCGCGAGAGCTCAATCGGCAGGAAGGCGGCGGGTGCGAATGATTTGAGCGCAGCGCCGCATGCCAAAATGACTGCGTCCGCTTTCAGCAGTACGCGCCCGTCCGGCGCCTTCAACACCCAGCCTTGATCGGCTCGCTCCAACGCCTGCACTGGGGCTTCAGTAAGCAGTTCCGCGTCAGCCAGCATGAGCCGGATCGCGTCAAGCGGGCGAACGAGCCCTGCGCGCTTGTGCAGCACAGAACCAACACCCAACGCGGCGAACCAATCGTCGGGCATGGGCGGGTCAGCCAGCAGATCGGCGAGCGCCGCCTCAGCGTCCTGCGCCGCGCGCTCCGCGACGCCGACACTCTCGAACACACCGAGCATCTCATAGGTTCGAACGGCATGGAGGAAGGCGGCGATAAAGTATTCGCGCAGCACGCCGCCGCGATCGAGCCGCGGCATCACCAGCCCCGCAGGATTGAAACTGGCCCCTGCGCTCGCATTAAGTGACGCCGCCGCGTCCAGCACAACGACCTCAATCCCCCGCCGCGCCAACGCCAGCGCGCATGAGGCGCCTGCGATCCCGGCGCCGACGATGCCGACCCGCTTTGGCTCGCACGCCGCGTAAGGGTAGAGCGACGGCTTGGGCGGCGGCGCGACGGCGCTGTTGAGACGACCCTGCAATCTCTCGCGCTTCGCGCCGAACCCTGGCTGCTTCTCCACGGCAAAGCCGACACGCTCCAGCCCGCGGCGCACCTCTCCCGCGACGGTGAACGTCGCCAGTCGCGCATCCGGCGCTGAGAGACGCGCAATCTGCGCGAACACGGTTTCGCTCCACATCGCCGGATTACGCGAGGGTGCGAAGCCATCGAGGAACCACGCATCGAAGCGCGCGCTCATGCCGGCAAGAAGTTCCGCAACGTCGCCAATGTGCAGCGTGAGCGCGAACCCATCTTCAGGGAACCAAAGCCGCTGCGGCGCGTAGGCGCGCACTGGCCAGCACTCGATCAGTTTGGCTGCCAGATCGGCGACTTCTGGGAATTGCGAAAGCGCGCGTGCGGCTTCAGTTGCCTCAAGCGGGAATGCCTCGATGCTTGAGATATGCAATATCGCATGCGGAGATCGTGTCTTTTTCCAGGCGCGCCATGTCGCGATTATGTTCAAACCGGTTCCGAAACCGAGTTCGCAAATGGAGAAGGATTGTTTGCCGCGCCACGCGTTCGGCAAATCGCAGCCGCCGAGAAACACCGCCTCGCTCTCGGCAAGCCCGCCCTCGCGGGAGAAGTACACATCGCCGAAATGCGCAGCGCGCGGCTCGCCGCTCTCACTCCAGACTAATTCAGTGCGAGGCGGTAGGCGCGGCACGTCCCGCAGCGCTAATGCGCGGGAGCGGGCGCAGCCTCTGCCGGCGCCGCCGCAGCATCCGCAGGAGCGCCATAATAATAGGGGTCCGCAGCCGGAGCGCCCGCTTCCGCAGCAGGCGCCGCTTCGGTTGTTGTGGTTGCGTACATGTCGGTCGCCGGCGCAGCCACCTCCTCGGTGGGAACGGCCTGCTGTCCTTGCAGCATCATGATCACGAAAACTACCAAGACCACACCAACGCAGCCAAGCACCACCGGCGCCGACCACCAATCTTCGCGGCCAGACTGCGGGGCGACTGGCGCTTGGACACCGGTCGCGCGCGGCGCTCCGTAGCGTTTCATGCGCTCGAGTTCC
Organism: uncultured Alphaproteobacteria bacterium; assembly: GCA_902826245.1. Taxonomy (GTDB): domain Bacteria; phylum Pseudomonadota; class Alphaproteobacteria; order Caulobacterales; family Aquidulcibacteraceae; genus Vitreimonas. The sequence goes on from CADEEA010000025.1 coordinate 19,375, forward strand.
GCCAGCGCCGCGGAATGTTCCGCGCGCGCCGCCTTGAGCTCGGTACGTAGCGCGGCGCTTTCGTCCTCCGCCAACGCCATTGGGTTGGGCGGCGCGCCCGAGCCACCGAGACGGCGCTTGGCCATCCAAGACTCAAAGGCGGCGCCCATTTCCACGAGCTTCTGCTCAAACAATGCCGGTTGCGCCTGATGCATAGCGGCGAAGCGGCGGCGGGCTTCCGCGATTGCGGTGTGATAATCCTCGCGCGCACGGGCGTCAGCATCGAGCCATTTGGCTTCGAGCGTCCTGGCGCGGGCGATGTCGGCGAGGTCGGGCCTGCCCACCAGCCGCCCGACGCGGTTGAGCACCTGACCCCATTGCGGATCGTCATGAGCGCCGCTCCAGCCTTCGAGGTTGGCGGCGTGTACAAGATTGTAGGGCGGCATCAATTCCGTCGGGTGTAGAAAAGCGGCCACCAGCACGTCGCGCTCAAGCCCGATCGAGGCTTCCGCGCGCACCCAGCGGCTCTGCATCGCCTCCGGGCTCCAGCACACGAACACCACTTTGGCGGAACGCACTTCGCGGTTGATTTCTTCGTCGAAGCTGCTGCCGGCCTCCAGGCGTGCGTCAAACCAGACGCTGAGCCCCAAATCCTGCAGCCGATCGGCGATGATCAGCACTTGTTCGCGCTGGTCGCGCCGGTAGGAGATAAAAACGTCTGCGTTCGGCATGGCTCACCCCGCACGGTGCTTAGCACGCAGCGCAGTCTCAGTAATGGCGAAAGCAACAACCCGAACGCAAAACGGGCCGCCCTTGTGAGGCGGCCCGTTCGCAGAACTTGCGTCCCGTAGAAAATGGCTTAGGTGCCCGAGCCGCCGGCCGCAGCGCCCGAAGCGCCAGCTTCCGCGCCCGACGCGCCAGCTTCCGCGCCCGAAGCGCCAGCTTCCATACCGGAGCCGGTGTCCATCGAGCCTTCGGCGCTGCCGCCTGCTTCGGTGCCGCTCGCGGCTTCGCCGCTGCCGCTCGCCGCATCGCCTTCACCCGAAGCGCCGCAAGCCGCGACGCCGAAGGCGAGAATAGCCGCAGCCGCAGCCGCCATGCCCAACTTAAGCTTTGTCATAGGATCTACCCCTCGTCTCAGCGCCGAGGTCCACCCCCAACGCAGGAAGCGGACTCAATGCCCCGGATTAACCCTATTGGCAAGCGTCCCTGGCGAATTGGGGCATGCAAATACGCATATCGCCGAGGCAGGTCGTCAAGCCTCGGCGGCGGCGGCCAGCGCCTCTTCCAGCTGAGCGAAGGTCGGTTGAAGCTCCGACGGCACCGACCCGCGTCCAATCTCAACTGAAACCTGAGCCGCGTTGCCGTGCAAGTGTGCAACGAGCACATCACGGATAATTTTATAGAATTGAGCGTCATGCTCGATGATCGAGTTGAGCCGCGAGGCCAGCGGGCCGACGATGCCATAGGCCAAAAACACCCCCAAGAAGGTGCCGACCAGCGCCTTACCGATCATAAGACCGAGGATTTCCGGGGGCTCGCTGATGGCGCCCATGGTCTTCACGATGCCCAACACTGCCGCGACGATGCCCAGAGCCGGCAGCCCGTCGGCCATGCCCTGGAGGGCGTGGGCGGGATGTAGGGCCTCGTGGTGGTGCTTTTCGATCTGCTTTTCCATGGCGTCCTCGACCTGGTGGGGGTCGTCGAGGTTCATGGTCATCATGCGCAGGGTGTCGCAGATGAAATCGACTACGAAATGATCTTTGCAGAGTTTGGGGTATTTCTGAAATATCGTGCTTTCGGCGGGTTTTTCGATGTGCGCCTCCAGCGCCACCACGCCCTTGGTCTTCATCAGCTTGGTCAGCTGGAACAGAAGGCCGAGCAGATCGGAATAGTCCTTTTTGCCCCATTTGGGGCCGGACATCACCATACCGACGCCGCCGCCAACCTGCTTCAGGCCGTGCATGTCGTTGGAGATGATCATCGCGCCCACAGCGGCGCCGAAGATCATCATGAATTCCATCGGCGCCGCTTCGATGATGACTTCGAAGTGGCCCCCGGCGAGCATAAAGCCGCCGAACACCATGCCGAACACTACTGCGAGGCCGATAAGGGGAAACATGGTGTGCGCGCGTTAACCAGAGGCATTCTGCCGAGACCGCCTTATGCATGATCAGGCTTAAGGAGGGGTTTCGGGCACAAGGAGGCCTCAGTGTCCGCCTGCAATAATCCGTTGTAGTCATTGACAGCAAAAGCTGCAATGACTACAACGCCTCCATGGCAGTAATGACCATTCGTAACTTGGATGAGGCCTCCAAGGCGCGGCTGAGAGTGCGAGCCGCCCAGCACGGCAAGTCGATGGAAGAAGAAGCCCGCGACATTCTGCATGCCGCATTGGCGACGGAGCCGCGCCGCGCGAACGATCTAGGGCGGGTTATCCGGGAGCGCTTTGCGGCTCTCGGAGGGGTCGAACTGCAGCTGCCGGTGCGCGAGCCAGTTCGCAATCCGATCGACTTCGCGGAATGATCGTCCTCGACACTAATGTGATCTCAGAAATGATGCGCCCGAAACCGGCCCCCGCTGTCGTGGCCTGGTTCGCCGGGCAACCGGCGGCTGCGTTATTCACAACCGCGCTCACGCAAGCGGAAATCCTGTACGGCTTGGCGCTCATGCCCGCTGGAAAGAGACGCGCCGCGCTGCAAGCAGCTGCGAAGGCGCTGTTCGAAGAGGACTTTGCGGGCCGGCTGCTGCCATTCGACAGCGATGCCGCGCCTCATTTCGCCGAGATCGCCGCGGAGCGCAGGAGACTGGGACAACCCATTTCACAAATTGATGCGCAGATCGCCGCGATCACCTGCTCGCGCGCGGGTTCGATCGCAACACGGAACGCGCGCGACTTCGCAGGGTGCGGCCTCGCAATTATCGACCCATGGGCCTGATGGGCGCTCGGGAGATGTCGTCGCGACTGGCGCAGTTCACCCAACCGCTCTAGCAACGCATGTCCATGAGCGAACGCAGCGCGCGCCCCAAGGGCCAGCACCCCTTCCAACTCCTCTTCATCTCGCTGCTTACCATCGGCGCAGGCAATTCCATGTTGCTCGCAGTGGCGCCGCCGCTGGTGCGCGAATTGGGGCTGCCCGATTCCAGCATTGGCTGGATTTTCTCGTTGTCGGCGCTGATCTGGGTGTTTGCGAGCCCCTATTGGGGCAGGCTTTCCGACACGATGGGGCGCAAGCCTGTTATCGCAATCGGACTAGGCGCCTATGCCGTGTCGATGGGTTCGTTCGGCGCAGTCGTCATGCTTGGACTGGCAGGAGCGCTGCAGGGAGCGCTGCTCTTCACCGCCTTGATGCTGGCTCGCGCGATTTTTGGCGCCTTCGGGTCGGCGTCCTCGCCAGCAGCGCAAGCCTATGTCGCCGATCACACCACGCCATTCGAGCGCACCGAGCACTTCGCGACGCTCACCGCTGCCTTTGCGCTCGGCCAGGCCTTTGGCCCCGCGATCTGTGCTGCGCTCGCAGCCAAGTTCGGCTTGGTGTTTCCGATCATGCTGGTGGCCGCCTTTGCGGCCTGCGCATCCTACGCGATTTGGCGGCTGCTGCCAGAAGCGCCGCCTCAAGCGCAAAAGGATCTGCCGTTGACGCGCCACACCGATCCCGGCGGCTTTGCTCAATCGATGAAACTCGCGCGCGACCCGCGGCTTTCGGCGTATCTCATTTACGGTTTTTCGTTGTCGCTCGTGGCTGGAATTACGGTGCAGGTGTTCGGCCTCTTCACGATGGACAGGATGGGGGTGCAGGGAGAGCAAGGGGCTGAACTCACTGCCGCCGGCTTCATGGTCAGCGCGCTCGCGCTTTTAGCGACGCAGATGGCGATCCTGCCGCGCCTCCGCTTGACCTCACGCCAATTGATGCTTTGGGGCGCGGGGCTGATTGGGCTTGGCGTCCTCATCCAAATCATCGCGCCGAGTTTGAGCGCGCTATTGGTGGCGCAAGCTGTGCAGGGCATCGGTTTCGGCCTGGCGCGTCCGGGCTTTTCCGGCGGCGCTTCCGTTGCGGTGCGGCCTGAGGAGCAAGGCGCTTCCGCTGGCCTGGTGGTGGCCGCCAATGGCGCGGGATTTGTGTTTTCGCCGCTGCTCGGGGGCGTGGTCTACGAACAGATCGACCCGACCGCCCCGCTTTGGATCACGCTTGCTTTGCTGGTCGCGATGTTTGTATTCGCGTGGCGCAGCCGGCGTTTGCGCAGCGCGGTGATCGCGGAAGCGCCAAACGATCCAGCCACGCCTTAGCCCGCAGCGTCGCGCGCGGCCTCCAGCACTGTCGTCGTCGCACGTCCGCGCGGTTCCATGCCGCGAGCGCGCTCGAAGGCGCGAATAGCGCTGCGGGTGCGCGAACCGATGCGGCCGTCGGCGCGGCCTGCATTGTAGCCGAGGCGATTGAGCAGACGCTGCAATTCGCGCACGCCCGCGCGCGCAAGCGGACGCGGCGGCGCCGGCGGTTCAACAATGACGCCCGCCCGCACCCGCACCTGTCCGAGCAGCGCTTGTGTTGGGAAACCATCGGCGGGCATGTTTTGGGCCGACTGAAACGCGCGCACGGCGCGGCGTGTACCGGAACCGAACAAGCCGTCGGGCGTACCGGAATCGTATCCCAGACCGTTCAGCAATGTTTGCAGTTCGAGAATCTCTTCGCGGTTGAGCGCGCCGGCCGCGCGCGGCCAATCCGCCACCAGCCCTCCGCGTCGATCGAACGCGCGCGCCAGCAGAGCCACCACCAGCGCGTAGCGGTCTGAATTATTGTAGCGGCGGATCACTCCGAAATTGTGATGCAGCAATAGCGCCGGCCCTTGCGCGCCCGCCGGCAAGAACAATTGCGCCTGCAAACCTCGCACCTCGTCGCCCCAGCGTTGGCCGTCGATGCGCGCGACGCCGCGCTCGCTCCAGTCCGCGACGCTGCGCAACGTCCCATCCGCCAGCGCGTAATCGAAGCGCTCCGGCAGACGCACTTCGTCAAACACCGGCTCGCCGCGCCGCCAGCCGCGATCGGCGAGGTAATTGCCGATCGAAGCCGCGACATCGCCGCGATTGTTCCAAATGTCGCGATGGCCGTCATTGTCCCAATCGACCGCCGTTGTGAGATACACGTCCGGCATGAATTGCGGCTGCCCCAGCGCGCCGGCCCAGGAGGAGCGCAATTGCGTTTCACTCGCCAGCCCGCGCTCGACCATCTCGGTCAGCGCCAGGAGATAGCCTTCGAATTGCGCGCGGCGGCGGCCTTCGAACGCCAAGGTCGCCAGCGCCGCGGCGGCGTCGTAATTCAGCGCTGCGCCGCCATAATTGCTCTCAAGCCCCCAGATGCCGAGAATGATTCCTGTCGGCACGCCATAGCGCGCCTCGACTTGATCGAGCAGCGAACCAAACTCGGCCTTCAGTGCGCGGCCATCATTGATGCGCCGCTCGGTGACGCGGTTGGTGACGTAATCCCAGACCGGGCTCACGAATTCCGGTTGGCGCTGGTCCAACTCGACAATGCGGTCATCCGGCGCGACCCCGCTCAGGAGCCGCCCCAGCACCGCCGGGTCTCTGCCCCGCGCCACCGCGCGGCCCGCGAAATCGTCGCGCCAAGCATCGAACGCCGCATTGCCGGAGGAAGCAAAGCTCGGCGGCGGCGGCGGCGCCTGCGCGCTGGTAACCGACGGCCCGCAAGCGATGGCCAGGGAAAGCGCTGCGATGGTGATTAGAGCACGCTGCATGGCCGACCCTTCCTCGAGCCCAAGGGCCCCTGGACCGCCGGCGCCCTCGCCGGCAGCTTTGATTCAGCCTGCCCAAGCCGGTGCGCTTGCGGTCACCGCATGCCGGCGAGGGCGCCGGCGGTCCAGCCCCCACTAACCAGCGTCGGCGCAATGTTCAACCGCCGGACGCCGCTACGCCCCTCCCCGCGAGGGAGGGCGGCGACCCGTCGGGCTAAGGAAATTGGCGCATGCGGCGCGGGCGAGTTCGGGTATGGACTGGGTGAGGCCGGAGACGCTCCAGGCGCCCCCTCAGTAGAGAGCGTGCGAATTTGGGCGCTGTTCTCGATGAAGTCGGCTGTGGTGGTCGCCCGACCGGATCCCCATCAAGCGCGCTGTGCGCCCAGCGGATGGGAAGAACGGCAGCCCACCACCGCGCGCGGCGTCGCGCTTCAACAGCCCCGGATCGCGTCCGGGGGTGACGCCATTCTTCGTCAGCCCGAACTTGCCGCGCAAAAGGGACCGGCGCGCTAATGCGGTCGCGTAAGTCGCTGTCGGATGTCTTCTATCTCTTCTTTGATCTTCAATTTCTGGCGTTTCATCGCCGAGAGCCGCGAAGAATCCGCGGACGGCCTTTTGGCCTCATTTTCGATGATCAGGTCTAAATCCCGATGCCGGGCGTCGAGTTCGGCTAGCCGCTGCTCGATTGCCATCGAAGGCGCCTCCTCTTG
>CADEEA010000025.1:25911-43263 GCA_902826245.1 uncultured Alphaproteobacteria bacterium
GGGCGTCGAGTTCGGCTAGCCGCTGCTCGATTGCCATCGAAGGCGCCTCCTCTTGTTGTGGGCGATTCCGATCATGGCGCCGTTTTTTTGTGTTGTCTCGTTACATCGACTTCTAGAATTCACATTTTTCGCAGCCGATTGCCTTTCGCGGGTGCAGCAAGAGCACGGAATCGGGCCAGCTTTACAGCACAGGCGGAGCATGGCTTAGCTCGCGCGCTGCGGAGTCGAAGTTTGACCGACGTCGAAGACGAATTCGACATCAACGATACGCCCGAAAAGCGCGCCCTGAAGGCGCGTCTGGGCGAGCTGCGCGAGGAGCACCGCGCGCTCGACAACGCCATAGCAGCACTGCAGGAGAAATCGGGGGACACGCTTCAGCTCGCCAGGCTAAAGCGCAGCAAGCTGGTGCTGAGGGACCAAATCCAATGGATCGAGGACAGGCTCACGCCCGACATCATTGCCTGAAATTGTGGGCCGCAGGCGCTGCGCTGCTGGCGGCGCCGGCGCAAGCGCTCGCGCAAGATGCGGCTGAGAAAGGCGTCTTCTCCCTCGCGCTCGAAAACGACAGCCTCTCCTCCGGTGGTGATCGCAACTACACATCCGGCATCAAGCTCGCTTATGTTTCGCCCACCGAGAGGGTCCCCTCGTGGCTGCGCGGCTTCGGTGATTTCACGCGCTACCTTTCTGACGAGACGCCGGATTTTTGGGCGGTGTCTCTGGGTCAGTCGATCTTCACGCCCGAAGACATCAGCGCCAATCCGGCGCCGCCCGATCAGCACCCCTATGCTGGCTGGCTCTACGTTCAGGTGATGCTCGGCGTTGAGGACGAGGGCGGACCTGACGGGACCGGGCGCCATCTCGACACTTACGAATTTGAATTCGGCATGGTCGGGCCGTCGGCTCTGGGTGAGCAAGCGCAACGCGGCATCCACCAAGCGCTCAGCGCGCCCGACCCGCAAGGCTGGGACAGCCAGCTGCGCGACGAATTCGCCTTCGCGCTCTCGTTCGATAGGCGCTGGCGCGCATTGGAAATGTTCAGCGATGTGGTTCCTGGCGGCATCGAGGCGGACCTCACGCCAAGCGCCGGCGCCACGCTCGGCACGTTGCGCGACGAAATTCGGCTCGGGCTCACGGTGCGCGTTGGCCAAAACATTGGCGACGATTATGGTCCGCCGCGGGTGCGACCGTCATTGTCCGGCGTGGAGCATTTTCGCGGCGGGCCGTTGGCGTGGAGCCTCTTCGCGGGCGTGCAGGGACGCGCAGTGGCGCACAATCTATTCTTGGACGGCAACACGTTCCGCGATTCCGCTTCGGTGGAGCGCACGCCCTACGTGGCCGATTTTCAAACCGGGTTCACCCTCAGCGCTGGAGATTGGCGCCTCGCCTACACTTATGTGTGGCGTACCGAAGAATTCGAGACGCAGCCCACGCGCCAGGATTTTGGGGCGCTGGCAATTTCGGTGCGGCTGTAACAGTCAACGCAAAACAAAAGCGCCGCGGGTTTTGAAGCCGCGGCGCTTGCAGTTCTCTTGAGGGGGAGTTTCTTGTTACATCGCCATGCGCAGCATACGGCGCAATTCGTCTGGCTCGCTGGCGCGGCGCTTCCGGGCCTGGCTTGGTTGGTACACGAGACGCGCATGATCCTGGCAATAAGGTCCGCTGCACGACGCCCGCCCACAGAATGCGAAATTGGCGTCGGTCGGATCGCCGATTGGGTATTTGCACATGTTTTCGTTCAAGGTCAGCACCGAGGCGGCCTTGCCGTCCTCGAGCCGCAGCGGTTCCAGATCGGGAATGACCACGCTCGGCAGGCTCGATGCGGGCCTCATCCGCGGCGCGGTCGGGCTCACAATCCGCGGGCGCGCAACGCGCACCGGGCGCTTGGCCGGCCGCGAAGGCGTGGCGCGCCCGGCGAGGCCAAGGCGGTGGACCTTTCCGATAACAGCGTTGCGAGTGACCCCGCCCAATTGTTTGGCGATTTGACTGGCGGACAGCCCCTCTGTCCACAATTTGCGCAACAAAGTTACGCGTTCATCGTTCCAACCCATAGCAAGCCCCTTTGCCCTGGCCCGCCTCTCAGCGGGAATGGACACACTCTCGCCCAAAAAGGGAGAAAGTCAATCTATGGGGCATTAGAGGTTACCGAGCCGCTATAGGTGGTAGTTTTCCACCGTCCTAGCCGAATCACTCACAGCTTATTCCAGGGGCTTTCTGCGCCGAATCTTCGCAATAATGTCGCATAAACCGGCGCTTAGGTTGATACTCGGAGCGCCTCCCGCGAAACAGCGTTAACGATTTATGAAAGCCCATTTCCCGATGGAATCGCGTGTTGAAACCGTCACACTCGCCAGCCGAAAGTACGGAGCGGTCAATTGGCTTGGCCTGCAGACGCTGATCCAGCGCGAGGTGCAGCGCTTTTTGAAGGTCGGCGCGCAGACCGTGTTCGCGCCTTTGATCCAGACGCTCCTGTTCATGATGGTGTTCACCTTGGTGCGGGGGGGCGATTGGCCAGGAACCGATCGCGCCTACGCCGATGGACTGGCGGCGGGCCTGGTCATGATGTCGATCCTGTCGAACGCATTCCAGAATTCATCTTCCTCGATTGTCATCGCCAAGGTGCAGGGCAATTCGGTGGACTTCCTGATGCCGCCGCTCTCGGCGCTCGAACTCACCATCGCTTTCATCGTCGGCGCCGCCGCGCGTGGCATGTTGGTGGGGCTGGCGAGCATTATCGCGGTGTCGTGGCTTGCCAATGTCATGCCGGCGCATCCGCTCGTCGCGCTCTATTATGCGCTGGTGGCCTCGGTGATTTTCGGCGCCATTGGTTTGCTCGGCGGCATCTGGGCCGACAAGTTCGATCATCTCGCGGCAGTGACGAACTTCATCATCGTGCCGCTGACATTCCTCTCCGGCACGTTCTATTCCACCGCGATCCTGCCCGAACCGATCCGCACTATCTCGCACTACAACCCGGTATTCTCGCTGATTGACGGCTTCCGCTACGGCTTCATCGGCCACGCCGACGCGCCGCTGCTGCTCGGCGCCGCGATCACCGGCGGCCTGGCGCTGGCGCTGACCTGGTGCTGCTGGGCGATGATCAAGAGCGGGTATCGGTTGCGGAGTTAGCCGACATGTTGGGCTGGTTACTCACCCTTGCAGCGATTGCATGGCCGCTGATCGCGTGGCTCATATTTGCAGCGCTCGTGTGGCTAAGCGGCGAGTGGGAGAGTGCAAGCTACGCCATCGGCTGGACGCTCAATATGGCTGTTCTCGGCGTTGGCTTCATGATTGCGGCCGCCGCCCCAACCGCGCTCATAGCGGCGGCGGCAACGTCCATTCAAGAACGGCGCGTTCGAAGGCGTGGGTGGCGTTGAACAGCACGGTTGCAGATCGACTGAAACAAAGGCGCCTTGTGCGCTTACTTCCGCCCCAGCTTCGCCTGCTTGCGCAGCGCGGCGTTGATGCGGCTTTGCCAGCCGGCGCCGGCTTGCTTGAAGTGCGCGATCACGTCGCCATCCAGGCGGATGCTAACGGCTTGCTTGGGAGATTCCGAAAGCGGGCGGCCCAGTGCTTTTCGCCAAACCGCTTTCTCCTTTTCATCAAACGGCCGAAGCCGTTGGATCATCTCGCACGTCATCGGCAAATCGTCGGGATCGAAATCCGCCTGCTCCTCACTTACCCCCGGCGGCGAAGTACGCGGCGCGCTCTTGCGCGCTCGCTTTGCGGAGACTGATGATGCGCCTTTTCTCTTTTCGGCGCGTGAAGACAAGGGCATGGATGGTCCTTTCAATTCAGCCGAGCGCCAACAGGCGCACCTCGCCATAGTCCGCGCGCAAATCCTCGGTCACCAACGCGCCCTCGAAATCAAAATTCCTGACGGCGGCGAACGAGGCACTATGTTTGGCGTGGTTCGCAGCTGCCTTGCGATCGTCCCATGCGAATCCGGGCGGCGGCTTTGGCATTTAATGTATATACATCAATTATGCGACCGTCAAGCGCCCAACGCCCCCGCCAACTTCGGCAGAAAAACATCCATGCGATAGTCTACGTCCATGTGATCGTCGTCGAATTCGTCGTACGTATGCGCGATCCCCGCGGCCGCGAGCTTCTTCGCAAACCTCCGCATGCCGTATTGGATTCGGAAATTATCGTGGTTTCCGCAATCCAAGTACAACAATTTGAGCCCGCGCAGATGCTCGCCCGAAGTGTCGAACATCGTCACCGGATCGTGCGCAAGCCAATTGTTCCAGCGTTCGGGGATGAGTTCACCGGTGTAGGGGTCGAGCGGCAGGCGCATGTTCAGAAATTGCGTCGGATCGGGATCGTAGAAAGCGCCCTGCGCGCAATCCATGAGCGCGACGGATTCCTTGAAGCTCATCTTCTTCTTGGCGGTCAGCGCGCGCCAAGCCTTCTCGATCGAGTAATCATATTTACGCAGAACATCCAAATCCTCGAACAGCGCTGGAATATAGAGCGCATCGAACCCCATATCGCCGGAATTGATCGAAAGCGCATCCCAGAAGCCGGGCCGATTCATGCCGTGCCAAGCGGCGCCGTATCCGCCTGAGCTTTTGCCGAAAACGCCACGCCTGCCCTGCCCGCCGCAACCAAACTTCGCTTCCACGAACGGTACGATCTCGTCGCAGAGATAGTCGGCGTAACGGCCCGTACCGATGGAGTTGAGATACTGGTTGCCGTAGAGTTTGGTGAAGCAATCGGGAAACGCCACCACGCAGCGGGCCATGCCTTCGTGCGTGAGACGGTCCAGCCGCTCTGGCACGTTTTCGGAAAACGGCTGCCAATTGGCGTGGGCGAGCGCCGAGGAGGAATAGCCCTTCAAGTCAACCAGCAGCGGCAGCTTCTCGCCGGCCTTCCAGCCGGGCGGCGTCCACACATAAAGCTCGCGCTCAATGGGATCGCCCAGTGAATTGCCCTCCAGGACAACGGATTTGTGAACCAGCCGATGCAGTTCGCCGCGGGGGATGGTGTGGTCTTTTCGCATGAAAAACGTGATGATGCGTCCCGCTTGACCTGGCAAGCGCGCCGGCTCAGAAACCCGCCTTCCCCGAACAGGACCTTCGCCCCATGAAAGCCGCAGAAAGCCATATCCTCCCCGTCTATTCCCCGCCGGAGCAGACTTTCGTGCGCGGCGAGGGCTGTTGGATCTGGGACGACAAGGGCGAGAAATATCTCGATTGCATCGCCGGCATCGCTGTGAACGCGCTTGGCCATGCCGCGCCGGTATTGCAGAAGGCGCTGACCGAACAGGCGGCCAAGCTTTGGCACACGTCGAACATGTTCAAGGTGAAGGGTCAGGAAGAGCTGGCGGAAAAATACGTGCGCGATTGTTTCGCTGACGTGGTGTTCTTCACCAATAGCGGCACCGAGGCGATCGAGGGCGCGCTGAAGACCGCGCGCAAATATCACACCGCCAACAACGCCCCCGAGCGCGTCGAGATCATTGGCTTCCAAGGCTCATTCCACGGCCGCTCCTACGCCGCGATCAACGCGTCAGGAAATCCGAGCTATCTCGACGGTTTCGGGCCGCGTCTGCCCGGCTTCATCCAGGCGCCGTGGGGCGATCTCGATGCGCTGAAGAAATTGGTGGGGTCGACAACGGCGGCGGTCATCATCGAGCCGGTGCAAGGCGAAGGCGGCGTGCGCGCGGTGAGCGATGAATATCTTCGCGACCTACGCAAGCTCGCTGATGAAACTGGATTCCTGCTTATCTTCGACGAAGTGCAGTCAGGCGCCGGGCGCACGGGCAAAATGTGGGCGCACCAATGGGCAGGCGTGACGCCGGACATCATGGCCGTGGCCAAGGGCGTCGGCGGAGGCTTCCCGATGGGTGCGTTCATGGCGACCAAGAACGCCGCCAAGGGCATGGTCAAAGGCGTGCATGGGACAACGTTCGGCGGCAATCCGCTCGCCATGGCCGTGGGCAACGCGTGTTACGATGAATTGGCGAAGCCCGCGCTGATGGAACACGTCAACAAGGTCGCGAACCTTCTTACGCAGGGGTTGGAGAGTCTGAAGGACCGCCATCCGGATCTGGTTGTCGCCGTCACCGGCCGCGGGCTTTTGCGCGGCTTGAAACTGAAGATCGATCCCAAGCCCGTCCAGGGCGTGATGCGCGATCGCAAGGTGCTGGTGGGGGTCGCTGGCGACAACGTACTTCGCCTAGCCCCGCCGCTAATCATCGACGAAACGCAAGTGAGCCAAGCGGTCGACGCCATCGATGCAGTGCTGGCGGCGCAAGCCGTGCAGGCGAGCGCGTGAGCGCACCCCGCCATTTCCTCGACCTCTCGGCGCTTTCATACGAAGAGCTGCGCGCGATCTTGGACGAAGCGCACGCGCGCAAGGCGTTGCGCTTGGATTGGCCGAAGGCGCAGCCAGATGATGACGCGCCACTCGCCCATCACGCGCTAGCGATGATTTTTCAAAAGAATTCGACACGCACGCGCGTCTCCTTCGAAATCGCCATGACTCAACTGGGCGGGCGCGCTGTCGTTCTAAGCGCCGCCGACACCCAACTTGGGCGCGGAGAAACCATGGAAGACACCGCGCGCGTGCTTTCACGTATGGTCGATTGCATTATGATGCGCGCCAATCGCCACGACGATTTGCTCAATTTCGCACACGCCGCTGACGTGCCGGTAGTCAACGGACTCACTGACCTTTCCCACCCCTGCCAGATCGTCGCCGACATCATGACCATTGAAGAATGGGCGGGCGACATCGCCGGCAAAACCATCGCCTGGCTGGGCGATGGTAACAATGTATGTATGTCCTACGTGCACGCCGCAGAGAAGCTCGGCTTCAAACTACGCATCTCTACCCCGGCGAACTATGCTCCGAGCGCGCAAGAAATTGCAGCGGCGAAGGCTGCAGGAGCCGACATCGAATTAAGCACAGGAGCCACGGAGGCGGTCGCCGGCGCCGACGTCGTTGTCACTGACACCTGGGTGTCGATGGGGGATTCCGACAGGGATGAACGTATGGCTGCGTTTCCTCCCTATTCCGTCACCGAGGCGATGATGGCGCGCGCCAGTAAGCAGGCGCTGTTCCTGCATTGCTTGCCCGCGCACCGTGGCGAGGAAGTCGCCGGCGCCGTCATCGACGGCCCGCAAAGCGCGGTCTGGGACGAGGCGGAAAACCGTGTGCACGCGCAAAAGGCGGTGCTGATGTGGTGCCTGGGGAAACTGTGACCTGTTCGCAGCTGTCGCCCGGCGGTCGCAACGCGTTTGATCTAAACGGAAGCACTCCCGCTGTGCGAGATCTGCCGGAAACGAATTCCCGCTTGATTGTGATAGAATGGGAAAAGCAGTGAATCTCCCGAATTTCCTCACTCTATTCCGCATTGCGATGGGACCCACGATTGCTGGGATCATCCTTTGGGCTTCACAGGAGACCTATTCAGACCGCGCGTTAACGGGGCTCCTGTATGTGGCGGCGCTGTTTGCATTTGGTCTGGCCGCGGCCAGCGACTGGCTCGACGGTTGGCTTGCGCGTAAATTGGGCGCGGTGACGCCGCTTGGCGCGGCGCTCGATCATGCCGCCGACAAGGTGCTGATCACGTGCGTGCTGGTGGCGCTCGCCTACGCCGCGCTGCCCATGCCGCTGGTCGCGGCGGCGGTCGTTATTCTCGGCCGCGACGTTGCGGTGGCAGGCGTCCGGGAGGCGCTTGGCGCCAGGGGCGAGACCCTGCCGGTGAGCAGTCTTGGAAAATGGAAAGCCGTGGCCGAGATGGCGGGCGTCGGCGCGTTCTTGGCGTTCAAAGCTGCGGCGTTGTACAATCTATCGGCTGAACTCGTGATCGGATTGGATGGCGCGGCGCAAGTTCTGCTTTGGGCCGCAGCCGCCCTCGCGCTTGTGAGCGGCGCCGATTACGCTGCAAAGCTGGTCAGTCGGGACGGCCGAACTCGATAATGTTCAAAAGCAGCATCACAACAACAAAAGCGAAGATCGCGCCCAGAGCAGCCATTGCACTTCCCTTAGATTCGTTAGTTCGGGCTGGGTGTAGCCGATCGACTTAAGCAGCGCCAGGGCCGCCCCCCAATTCACGGCGGGCGCCCGGCCGCACGTAACCGATCAAGCGTGCTCGACGACGCTGAGCAAATTTAGATCCGGATCGTGGAACCAGGCTACCTTGGTTCCATCCGGCGCGGACCATATGCCTTTGGCGTCCTGCACGAAAAAAGGGTAGCGCGCGAACACCACGCCCCTGGCGGCGAGGCCGTCGACGGTCTTCTCGATATCAGCGACAGCGAACGCGAGCACCGCATATTGCGCCGGCGCGACGGCTGGAACCCGCGACACCCGCACGCGTGCGTTTTTGCCCTCGAAGATCATGGCAAACGTATCGTCAGCGATGAATTTGAGCCCGAGCACGCCTTCGTAAAACACTTTGGCGGCATCGGATTTCGTTGTGCCGACGAGAGCGGTGATGGCGGCGGATGCGAGCATGGAACCTCCTGACCGCCAGCGTTCTCGTCGGCGCGCCTAGCTGCCTAACACAAGCGAAAACCAGCGGCGACACGCCGAAGCCCTCACGCCCCCTGCGGCGCAGCCCCTCCCCACGCGCCGCCGCGCACGGGCTCGTCGTCCTCGTCGGTCACCGGCAGCGCCGGCGTTGGCGCGGACGGGGTTTGTGGCGCGTCGTCGGGGCGATCGAGCTTTTCGCCGGCCAGCACCTTGGTGATTTCCTCGCCGCTCAGAGATTCGTATTCCAGCAGCGCTTCGGCGAGGCGGCGATGCGCGTCAGCCTTCTCTGTCAGCAAACGCTTCGCTTCGGCGTAAGCATTGTCCACCAGACGTTTTACCTCGGCGTCGATTTTCTGCGCGGTGGCTTCTGCAACGCTCTGCGTGCGGTTGACCTGCATGCCGAGGAAGACCTCGTCATTGTTGTCGCCATAGGCAACCAGGCCCAGCTCATCGGAATAGCCCCAACGCGTCACCATGTTGCGCGCGAGATTGGTCGCGACGCGAATGTCCGAGGATGCTCCGGACGTGACCTTGTCCTTGCCGAAATGCAGCTCTTCGGCGACCCGTCCGCCCATCAGGATGGCGAGGCGCGAGGTCATTTGCGTGAAATTCATCGAGTATTTGTCGCCCTCGGGCAATTGCATCACCATGCCCAGCGCGCGACCGCGCGGGATGATGGTGGCTTTGTGCACCGGGTCGCTCTCGGGCACGTTGAGCGCGACGATGGCGTGGCCGGCTTCATGCCAGGCGGTGAGCTGCTTCTCGCTCTCGCTCATCACCAGCGAGCGCCGCTCGGCGCCCATCATCACTTTATCCTTGGCGTCCTCGAAGTCGGTGTTTGTCACCACGCGCTTGCCGCGCCGCGCCGCCAGCAGCGCTGCTTCGTTGACGAGGTTCGCGAGATCGGCGCCGGAGAAACCCGGCGTGCCGCGCGCGATCGCCTTGAGGTCCACGCCCTGCGCCACCGGCACGTTGCGGGTGTGCACGCGGAGAATTTTTTCACGCCCGCCAACATCGGGGTTGGGCACCACGATCTGGCGGTCGAAGCGGCCTGGGCGCAACAAAGCTGGATCGAGCACGTCGGGGCGGTTGGTGGCGGCGATCAGGATGATGCCTTCATTGGCCTCGAAACCGTCCATCTCGACCAGCAATTGGTTGAGCGTCTGCTCGCGTTCATCGTTGCCGCCGCCGAGCCCAGCGCCGCGATGGCGGCCGACCGCATCGATTTCGTCGATGAAGATGATGCAGGGCGCGTTCTTCTTGGCCTGCTCGAACATGTCGCGCACGCGGCTCGCGCCGACGCCGACGAACATTTCCACAAAATCCGAACCCGAGATCGAGAAGAACGGCACGTTGGCTTCGCCGGCGATGGCGCGCGCAAGCAGCGTTTTGCCGGTGCCGGGCGGGCCGACCAGCAGCGCGCCTTTTGGAATCTTGCCGCCGAGGCGCTGGAACTTGCCGGGGTCCTTCAGGAATTCGACGATCTCGCCCAATTCTTCCTTGGCTTCATCGATGCCAGCAACGTCTTCGAAGGTGATGCGGCCTTTGGCTTCCGTGAGCAGCTTGGCTTTCGAGCGGCCAAAGCCCATAGCCCCGCCGCGCCCGCCGCCCTGCATTTGGCGCATGAAGAAGAACCACGCCCCGATCAGCAACAGCATCGGCAGCGCCGTGAGCAGGATGTCACCCAGACCGGGGCCACGCTGGGGCCGCTCCGTCTTCACTTCGACATTGGCCGCGTCCAGCCGCTGGACAACAAGCGGCATCGTGCCGACGGGAATGTAGGTGACGAAGGCCTTCCCGTCGCGCCCGGTGCTGAGCACCAAATCCGTCTGGGTGGTCACAGAAGCGATTTCACCGGCGTCAACCCTTTTGAAAAGCTGGCTGTAGGGCAACGGCGTCGCGCGCGGATTAACCCCGCCCTGAAACATCGAAAACCCGAGAACGAGCGCAACGGCGACTACGCCCCAAAACAACAACGAACGGATGGGCATGCAGCGACCTCTGATAACGAGCTCTGATAACGAACTCTGGGCGCCCGGCGCGGCGCAGCGATGTTACAGCAAGATAGGGACCAAGGCCGGGGCTGAACACCCCCGGCCCAGGCGGGATCGCCCATTAAGCACAGGCGGGGTCAAAACCGGGTGAAGCAAGGCGGTTAAGACGCGGATGACAACAAGTGCCGGACATGGTCCTCCAAGAGCCATCG
The DNA here is from genome assembly GCA_902826245.1 of uncultured Alphaproteobacteria bacterium. Taxonomy (GTDB): domain Bacteria; phylum Pseudomonadota; class Alphaproteobacteria; order Caulobacterales; family Aquidulcibacteraceae; genus Vitreimonas. The sequence continues at coordinate 36,602 of CADEEA010000025.1, forward strand.
CGCCTCGCCCGCCCAATCCGCAAGCGGCAGGCGCGCCCCATCGCGGCAGAGTAGAGGCCGGGCGCCCTCGACCTCGACCCGCCACCCCTCTGAGGGCGCGCGAAGCGCCAACCGGCCGTCCCACACAATCTCTTCGCCCGCGGGAAGGCTGAGCGCGGCAAGCGCTGGCCTGCCGTCGGCGCGGCCCTGCAGAGCACCGAGATCCCGCCGAATCTGGATTTCGTTCCCGGTCCGGCGGAGCCAGGCGCCGTGTAAGGTCACCCCTCGAAAGTCAGCGGCGGCGAGCGCCGAGTCCAGGCGAAGAAGGGCACTCGAGGTCGGCGGGCGCCCGGCGCCGGCGGCGGCCGCGACGAGCACGCCAAGGGCGCGCTTGCGCGCTTCGGCGTCCGCATCCTTCCAAGTCTCGGCGGCGACTTGCACGGCTTCCCCTTCAAACCGCACCGTCGCCTTAACCAGGTCCATGGCGACAGCATCAACGCGCCGCGCGAGAGCGCCCAGAACCACCGCCAACGCCCGCAATCGCGAGGGATCGAAGCCGCTTTGTTCAAGCGCCGCAAGCCGCGCGCGGGTGCGCACGCGCTCGAAGGTCGGATTGGCATTGGCCGGGTCCTCCAGCCAATCCACGCGCGTGCTGCGAAGATATGAGCGCAGCGCTTCGCGACGAACGCTGAGCAATGGCCGCACCACCAGCATACCACACCCCTCCGGCCACACTGGCGCGGGCGCAATCGGCATCATTGCAGCGAGCCCGCGCCAGCCCGAGCCCGCAGCGGCGCGCATCAGCAGAGTTTCCGCCTGATCGTCGCCGGTGTGGCCCAGGGCAATGACGCGCGCGCCTATGCTGCGAGCACGTTCGCAAAGCGCCCGGTAACGGGCCTCGCGTGCAGCCTGCTGGGCGCGCTTGGGGCCGTGCGGCCAAGCCAGGGTCGCGATTTCGCCAATGACGCCGGCGGCGTTTGCGAAGCACAAAGCGCGTCGCGCATCTTCAGCAGCGCCGGAGCGCAGGCCATGATCGACGACGATGGCGTGAAGCTTAGCCGCGCCCAATCGTTCGCACAGCAAGTGCAGCAAAGCTAAGGAATCGCCACCCCCCGAAAGCGCCACAACGACTGGCGCATTACCTGCCGCAATCAGCGCCTGTTCGATGGTCTCGCGGTCAAGCATCAAGAATGCCAACAGCAGGCGGCGACTAGGAGCGCGCGGCCTCCGGCCGCGCTGGCGTCGCCGGAGGCGACGCGCTCCAACCTCGAAGTATCGTTCCGACTTGACGCTCTAAGCCGGGCAGCGCGCGCCCTGCGCTTCGCGCGTAGCGAGTTCGCGCACGTAACGCGGCGCATTTGGGAATTGGCGCGGCAGCGAGGCGAAAGCGCTGCAGGCTTGGCGGAGTTCCGCAGCGTCGTTGTTCTCGCCGTCTTGGGCGAGCCCGACGAAGGCCATGCCAAGACGCACCTGCGCCTCCGGCGCGCGTGGCCCCCGTGGCGCGGCTTGCAGATAGGCGATGAAATTGTCGCGCGCATCGCGATAATTGTGGCGCGCCAGCATGGTGAAAGCGAGCAGATAGCGTGCGTCGAGGCTGGTTTCCCCGTTTGGATAGACGCGCAGAAATTCGACAAAAGCCGCTTCCGCTTCCGCGAGGCGCCCGTTGGCTTGCAGCTGGCGGGCGTAGGAATAGGCTTGCCCCTCGCTGCCCGGAAGTTCGGTCGCCGGTATGGTCCCCAAAACGCCGGTCTGCCGCTCCTGCGCCGCTGCGGCGGGCGTTCGCGGCTGGGCGACTGGCGGACTGGCCGGCGGCGCCGGCGTCGAGCGCTCGCTGGGCGCCGGGGTTTGCTGCAAATCCTGGTTCACGGCGGAAAGTTCGCTGACGATGCCCCCGAGGCGGCGCACCTCGCGCTGCGCCTGAAGCAATTCATATTGCAGCCGCTCGTTCTCAGCGGTGGCGTCGCGGAGCTGGCCCTCCAGCTCCTCGATGCGGTCCTGACGTGAATCGGCCTGGCCATAAGCTGGCGCAGGCAATTGCGTCTGCGCCGCCGCAGGCAGGGGGCAAAGCAAACCGGCCGCGGCGAGAACCGCCGCGAGCCGGGACTTGGAAAACAATGGCGCCGATCGGGTCATGGAAGACGTGTGCCTGCGCGGTCGGGCCAAATTTTGGCGTTTACGAGACTGCGCCAGAGACGATCTGGCTGTGTGAGTTGCGGTTCACGCTCCAGGCCTCTTCGTTGGCGCGCGGATCGAGCGGACGCTCCTTGCCGTAGGAGACAGTCTCCATCCGATTGCCGGCGACGCCGAGTGAGATCAGGAAATCGCGTGCGGCGGCGGCGCGGCGTGCGCCCAGCGCCAAATTGTACTCGCGCGTTCCGCGCTCGTCGCAATTGCCAGCTACAAGCAGGCGAACGCCCGGATATTGGCGCAGCCAGGCGGCTTGGCGCTCGAGCACCGAACGCGCTTCAGTGGTCAACGCGAACTGATCGTAACCGAAGAAAATACGATCGCCGACCGAAACGCGGAAGTCCTCGATGGAGCCCGGCACAGGCCCCTGAGGCCGCTCGGCGGCAGCCGGGGGTTGGGTGGCCGGCGTCGGGGTCGGCTCAGGCCGGCTTGCGCAGGCGGCGACCGAAGCAACGGCCGCGAGTACGATCAGTGTGTTTCGCATTGGGTCAATTCTCCCCTTTGAAGCGGCGCTATGGATTAGGCCCGTCCCCCGCGCAGTAAGTTCAGTCCTTACAAAGCAGAATGCTAGCCGACAATCACGTTCTCTTCATGACACGCAAGCTGTCGTACGTTTAAGGCAAAAGCGGCGACCATGCAGGGTCGGAAGCTTCGGTCGGCGTCGGCAATTGCCGCAGATTGCGCCCGGTCAGATCGATCGACCAGATCCTCGGCCCCTCCCCGCGTCCCTCCCTGAAGAACATGATCACGCGCCCATTGGGTGACCAAGTCGGGGCTTCGTCGAGATAGCTCTCGGTTAAAATCCGTTCACCTGAGCCGTCGGGGCGCATCACACCGATCGCGAAGCGGCCTCCGCCCTGGCGGGTAAAGGCAATGAGGTCCCCGCGCGGCGACCATACCGGCGTCGAATACCGCCCGTCGCCAAAGGAAATCCGCCGTTGTCCTGAACCGTCGGCGGCCATGACGTACAATTGTGGCGAGCCGCCGCGGTCGGAGTTGAACACGACCTGCGCCCCGTCCGGCGAATAGGACGGCGAGGTGTCGATGGCGGGATGGTTAGTCAAACGCCGCCGCTGACGCGAACGCAAATCCATCGCAAAAATCTCGGCATTGCCGTTCATGTCGAGGGTGAACACGACGTCATTGCCGTCGGGCGCGAAACGCGGCGCGAAGGTCATGCCCGGAAAATCGCCCAAAACTTCGCGGCGATTGGTTTCGAGATTGTACAGAAATACGCGCGGTGCGCCGGTCTCATAGCTCATATAAGTGATGAGTTGCGCCGACGGCGAAAACCGCGGCGTCAGCACCATCGCGTCCGGCCCGGTCAGGAAAAACGGATTGGCGCCGTCCTGATCCATGATCATCAGGCGCTTCACCCGCCGCGTGCGTGGACCGCTTTCGGACACGAAGACGATGCGGGTGTCGAAATAACCGCGCTCGCCGGTCAATTGTTCGTAGATTTGATCGGAAATGCGATGGGCGATGCGCCGCCAATTGTCCGGCGTCGTGGAGTACGAGAACCCGGTCAGGAATTGCTCGGCGAAGATGTCGTAGAGCTTGAACTCAATGCGCACCCGCCCATCGGGCAACGCCGTCACCTGGCCAACAGTCAGCGCTTGCGCGTCGATGATGCGCCAATCGCCGAAGCGCGGCGGCACATCCATGGCCTGAATGCGTTCGATAAAGGCTGCCGGCGCCACCGAGCGAAACAGCGAGGAGCGCTCAAGATTGGCACGGATCACCTGCGCTACATCGCGCCCAACCTGCGCGGCCGGAGGCGACGCCGCGATGAAATCCACTACCGCGACGGGCATCGGGTTGAGGTGGCCTTCAGTGATGTCGACGTGCAAGCGCCCCTGAGTCGACGCAGGCGCCGGCGTTTGCGCCGCCGCAGGCGTCGCCGTCCAGGCCACTGCACACAACAGGGCGAAAGCAGCGGTTATCCCCTTGATCACGCGCATCATCGGACACTCTCTCTCATTTCAACTTCCTGGCCGGAAGGTGAATTCTTGTTGGCGCCAGTATTGGTAATTGGGACCAATTCTAGGATCGTCGGCGAACGGAAACGGATCGCATTGACGCACTGCGCGCAATGCTGCCTCGGCGGCAGTGCGCATAGGCGGGTCAAATGTGTAATTGCGCGGGTTGGTCACGCGCGGTTGGCCATTCAGCGTGCCGTTTCTATTGAGTTCAAACTCGACCGTGACCACAAGTCGATCAGGATCGGGAAGATCGATCGGCATGCGCCAACAACGGCGCAAATGAGCTTGAGCGATGGCTCGTATTCGATCCTCGAGCGCGGCGACTTCCGCTGTTCCCAAACCAGCGCCGCGCTGGTTGCGGTCCGCGGCCGCGCCTTGGTTGCGCTCGCGCCCGGTTTTTGTGTCCGCGTTTGCGAGGCGCGCAGCGGCGGCGAGGTCGAACTCATCATTGCGATTGCGTGTGCGCTCTCGCGGCGCTGGCGCCGCGGCCGGCGTCGGCTCTGGCGCTGCCTGCTGGGTTTGCTCCTGCTCTTCCGGCGCAGCGTCCTCCGGCGTCTCCTCGGCCAGAGCGCGGACATTGGATTCCTCGCCAATATCGACAATCTCCACCGGCACCACCGCGCCAATCGAGGGGATCAAAGTCTCAGCATTAAGCTGCCAAGCCATCCTGGTTATCATGATCGCGCCGACATGGCCGATCAGCGACACCAAAAGCGGAACGATCCACCCTTGGCGCATCTCATCGCCCGCCGCGCCGCGTGGGGGCATCTTCGGTGTCGGTCACCAATTGTAGCTTGCGGAAACCGCTGCCGCTGACAACCGCCAGCACGCGCGCCATCAAATCCCAATCAACGCCCTTGTCGCCGCGAATGTAGATCGCCTGATTATAACCCTCACGCGCGATCGCCCGCAGGCTGGTGGGCAGTTCTTCCAACGTGACCACGGTCTCCTGCAAATAAATCTTGCCGTCAGCGGTAATCGTGAGCGCCAAAGGCTCAACGTCCGCCGCCGCCGTCTCCGCCTTGGTCCGCGGCAGCTCGACTGGAATGCTCACGGTGAGCAGCGGCGCGGTGATCATGAACACGATCAGCAGCACCAGCATCACGTCCACGAACGGCGTGACGTTGATTTCCGCCAGGCGCCCACGTCGCGCGGACCTGCGCCCGCGCCGGCCACTGCCACGCGCCGCGGCGAGCCCGCCAGCCATCAGGCCTGCTCGCTGAGACGCCGCGACAGACGCGCGGCGACCTCGTCGCTGAAAGTGTCGAGGCGATCGCCGAAGTGATCGAGATCGCCGGTGAACTTGTTGTAGAAGATCACCGCGGGGATGGCCGCCACGAGGCCAAGCGCAGTGGCGAATAACGCTTCAGCGATGCCTGGCGCCACCACTGCGAGGTTCGTTTGCTGCTCGCGATTGATTTGAATGAACGCGTCCATGATCCCCCACACCGTGCCGAACAGGCCGATGAAGGGAGAAGCTGCGGCCACCGAGGCCAGCACGCCGAGATTGCGTGATGCGCGCCCAAGCTCACGGGCGATCTGCGCCTGCATCAAGCGATCGACCCGCTCGGCCAGCATCTTCGCCGCCTCCCCTACCGGGCCGCTTCGGCGCGCTTCGCGCCATTCGCGTGCGGCGATCGCGTAAATACGGCTCAACGGGTCACGCCCGCGATCGCCGTCGTCGAGATCCTCGAGCGTGCGGCTAGCCCAGAATTGGCGCTCGAATTTGCGCGCCTGAGAGTCGAGCTCGCCGAAATGCAGCCATTTGTCGACGGCCACCGCCCACGACCAAAGCGAGGCGATGCCCAGCGCCAGCATCACGCCTTTGATGACCGGATCGGCTTCTAGAAAAAGCGTCCAGATGGTTAATTCGCCGTTCGCCATGCCTGTTCCCGCTTCGCGGCCAAAAACCGCCGCGCCCCGCCCCGTTTAGAGCCGGAGGAGTTTGTCAAAAGGTGGACGCCTGGGGCGTCAAAAATGGTTTAAGCCGCTCCAAAAGCAGGGGCGGCGGTTTTCGGGGTCTGCCCGTGAGGCTGATGCAACAGACCTGGATCGCCGCAACGACCAGTACCTCCCCGGCCCGCCGCAGGGATTGGGAAATGAAAATCCGCGGGCCCTTGATGGCCTCGAAGTGCGAATGGACCAGCAGCGCATCGTCGATGCGGGCGGCCTTCAGGAAATCGATCTCGGCGCGGTTCACGGCAAAGCCAAGCGGCTCGGCGGCCGCCGCGAGCTTGGAATGGTGGACCCCCGCCAGGCGCAGAAAATCGCTCCGGCCGCGCTCGAAGTAGCGCAGGTAATTGGCGTGGTAGACGATTCCGGTGAAGTCGGTGTCCTCGTAATAGACGCGCACCGGGAGGAGGTGCGTGCGACCCTCGAAGCGGCCGGCGGAGGGGAGGGCGGGGGTCATGCGCGCGTATTTCGTATTGACATTGTACCTACATTTCTGCACAAAGCCGTACCAGTATATCCTCATGCCCCGCCCCGCGCCTACCCCATCGCCCGCCCCGCGCG